>NCJP01000244.1 GCA_002278985.1 Erythrobacter sp. 34-65-8 | reverse complement strand
TGGGGTTTTCTGCCGGTCTACCTGTTGCTGGTGCGCGAGGTGCCGCCGTTCGAATTCGTCGGCTGGCGGATCATCTGGACCTTGCCGGTGTGCCTGCTGATCGTTGCCTGGCGCAAGCAGGGGCCGGACTTGCGAGTCGCCCTGGCAGACCGGCGCAGCCTGCTGCTGCTGGCTGGCAGCGCCACCCTGATCGGGATCAACTGGCTGGTTTATGTCTGGGCCATCCAGCGCGGCGAGGTGCTGGCTGCCAGCCTTGGCTATTACATCAATCCGCTGCTCAATGTCGTGCTCGGCACGGTCTTCCTGCGCGAGCGGCTGACCCGGCTGCAATGGCTGGCGGTCGCGCTGGCAGCCTGCGGTGTCGGGTTACTTCTGGGCGGGGCGCTGACCACGCTGTGGATCAGCCTCACCCTGGCAATGAGCTTCGGGTTCTATGGCCTGCTGCGCAAGCAGGTGGTGGTCGGATCGGTGCCGGGCCTGACCATTGAAACGGCGATCCTGCTGCCCCCGGCCCTCGCCATCGCCTGGTACTATGCCGGCACACCGGCGGGGCCTGCCTTCGGGCAAGATCTGGGCCTCAGCCTCGCGATCATGCTCGGCGGGGTGATTACCGCCGTGCCGCTGTTGATGTTCGCGGTAGCTGCCCGACGGCTCGACTATTCGGTTCTGGGCATGATCCAGTTCATCGCCCCCACCATCGTGTTCGTGCTTGGGCTGACGCTGTTCAGGCAGCCGCTCGACTGGCTCCAGTTGGCTTGCTTCGTGCTGATCTGGTCGGCGCTGGCTCTATTCGTGTGGGATCTGCTGGCGCGGCGAAGAGCCGCCTCAGTCGGCTAGGCGCCAGCCCAGCGTTTCGCCGGCGTGGAATGGCACGATCATGGTGCCGTTCACGTCCAGCAGCTCCGGCACCTTGACCTCGGCCCGCTCCAGACTGATGCGTGCTTCATTGAGCGGCAGCCCGTAGAACCGCGGGCCGTTTTCGCTGGCAAAGGCCTCGAACCGGTCCAGCGCGCGCTCCTCGTCGAACACAGCGAGATAGGTTTCCAGTGCGAACGGCGCGTTGAAGATGCCCGCACAGCCGCAGGCCGATTCCTTGGCCTCGCGCGCATGGGGCGCGCTGTCGGTGCCAAGGAAATACTTCGTCGAGCCCGACGTGGCTGCCGCACGCAGCGCCAGACGGTGTTTCTCCCGCTTGGCGACCGGCAGGCAATAGGCATGGGGACGGATCCCCCCCACCAGCATGGCATTGCGGTTGAGGTGGAGGTGCTGCGGCGTGATGGTGGCGCCGATGCCGGGCCCGGATCCGTCCACGAACTGCACCGCATCTTCAGTGGTGATGTGTTCGAAGATGACCTTCAGCTGCGGCAGCCGCGCCACCAGCGGGGCGAGCGTGCGTTCGATGAACACCGCCTCGCGGTCGAACACGTCGACATCATGGTCAGTGACCTCGCCATGGATGCACAAGGGCATGCCGATTTCGGCCATCCGCTCCAGCACCTGGTCGAGCCGCCGGATATCCGTCACCCCGCTGTCCGAATTGGTGGTGGCCCCTGCCGGATAAAGCTTGGCTGCGGTGAACACGCCGCTGGCAAAACCGTGGGCAATGTCGCCTGCATCGGTGTTGTCGGTCAGATAGCAGGTCATCAGCGGGGTGAAATCGACACCCTGCGGCACGGCCGCCAGGATCCGCTCGCGATAGGCAGCGCCAAGCGCGGTGGTCGTGACCGGCGGCGACAGGTTGGGCATCACGATCGCGCGGGCAAACTGGCGCGCGGTGTAGGGCACGACCCCGTGCATGACCGCACCATCGCGGAAGTGGAGATGCCAGTCATCGGGGCGGCGGATTGTCAGCGATTCCATAAGGGCTTCCCTTAGTCGCGCCCCGCCCTATCTGTCACGCATGACGACACACCGTTTGGCCTCCCGCGCCGTGATCCGCATTTCCCCGACCGACACCAGCGAAAGCGCACGCGATTTCCTTCAGGGACTCGTCACCAACGACGTGACCGGCGGACTGCCTGTCTATGCCGCCCTGCTCAGCGCCCAGGGCAAGCACATGTTCGATTTTCTGGTCTGGGCCGATGGCGACGACCTGCTGCTCGATTGCGAGGGGGAGCACGCTGACGAGCTGGTACGCAGGCTCTCGCTCTACCGCCTGCGCCGCAAGCTGGCGATTGCGCGGGACGATGCGCTGGGCGTGTTCTGGAGCCTCGACCAAGAGGGCGCGGATGATCCGCGCCTTGCCGCACTCGGCCAGCGGTCGGTCGGGCCAGTTTTCGATAGTGATGGCGCGGGCGACGCCGCCTGGCTGGCGCACCGCCTCTCACTGGGCGTCGCCGAGGGCCGCGCCGAGCTGGGCGACCTCCTCTGGCTGGAAACCAATGCCGCCGAGCTGAACGGCGTCAGGGTGAAATGGCTCACCGTGCCGTGCGCCGTCACCAGCCCATGAGCCGGTTGCGCCGCGGCCACGCCGG
>NCJP01000243.1 GCA_002278985.1 Erythrobacter sp. 34-65-8 | reverse complement strand
TGTGGGCGCCGGAGCCGCTAGCCAACGCTGCGGCCGGGCGTCGCCGCCGACTCCAGTGGTTGCTGCACCGCCTAGGCCGCTCGATCCGACAAGGAGCTCGGCCAGCCCGTTGGCGTCGGCAACGATATTGATGACCCCGCCCCCATCGACCACCAGATTGGCAAGTCCGCCGATTGCGTCCCCGCCATTCACTCCCTGGCCACCGCCATTCTGGGCCGCGATGATCGAGCGACCGACGAGATTTGCGGTTCCGCCGATCACTTCGAGGCTGGCAATACCGCCCGAGCCGTCGCCACCGCTGCCAGTGCCGGAACCGTTGCCGCCTGCGCCACCCACGATTCCTCCCGGGAAAGAGGCAGTCAGGGTTCCGCCATTCTGAACGACGATATATCGCTCTCCACCGGAGCCTGCACCGCCGCTGATGTTGGCAGTCGGGCTCGCGCTCGATCCGCCCTGGGCAAACATGCTGAACAGGAGGGGGCCGCCGACGAGAGTTCCTCCATCCACATCGATGGTGCCAATCCCGCCCAGAGCCGTGCCGCCAGCACCGCCCTCTACGCTGGAAGCCCCTCCTTGCCCTCGCCCCAGGAGCCGGACAAATCCGCTTGGCCCACCGATGGCCGGCAAAGTCACTGATCCGCCCGAGGTGGCCAGGATATCGATCGCACCACCAGTGCCGGTGCCGCCGATCCCGTCACCGCCATTGCTGTTACCGCCGATGCCGTTGGCGCCGAGCAGGGCAGACTGGGTGAAGATATTGTTGCCAGTCTGGGGTGAATTCTGAATCACGACGCTGCTGCCACTGTCCCGCGCTTCGATGTAGGCCAGGCCGCCAGTCCCGTTGCCCCCGTCGGCGCTCGTGCCGCTGCCGCCCTGGCCGCTGGCGACGACCTGGGCCGAACCGAGCTGCAAGGTTGCGCCGACCTGGGTGAGCAGGAATGCTTCTCCCCCGATACCGTTGCCACCGGTGAAATCCGCTGTCAGCGCGCCACCGCCAAAGCCGTTGGCGATGACAATTGCGTCGCCGCCAATCGTGGCCGAGCCTGTCTCTGCAGTGAAGTTGGCTATGTCGGCAGTTCCGCCAACGCCGTTGCCGCCGTTGGCATAGGTGGACAGGCCGCCAAAGCCGTTCGCCGTAATCAGCGCGTTCCCGGTTATATTGGTCGTTCCGCCCTGGAAGCCGATATAAGCATCGCCGCCGGTTCCCGCCCCACCTGCTCCGTCGAAGCCGGTCCCCCCGCTTCCGGACGCATCTGCTTCCAGTTGCGAAACGTTGGCCGTGCCGTTGTTTCCGGTCAGGAACCCGGCCTGCCCGCCCGTACCGTCACCGCCGGTCGCACCAAGGCCACCTTCTGCTCCGCCCTGCAAGGTGACGGTACCAGCCGTCACCGTACCAAGGCGCGAGGTCAGGAATGCATTGCCGCCGATCCCGTCACCACCGATGCCGGTCCTGATATCGAGCACGAGATCGGCCCCGCCTGCCCCGCCGCTGCCGGTCGCTTGTGCGGTTACATTGGTGAACTCGACCGACCCTGCCGACACCGACCCATCGCCTCCGCCCACAAACAGCCCGACCTGGGCGGTTCCGCCAAATCCGGTCCCGCCCTCGCCCCCGGCAAGGGGTCCGTCCCCTGCCCCGCCTTGTCCGCCAGAGCCGCTGCCGGTTGCCAGGACATCGCCCCCGAAGGACAGCGAGCCCCGATCACCCCAAGCCAGGACAAAGGCCCCGCTGCCAAAGGCCGGATCGGCCACGTTGGGAGTGGAGAGCACCCCGCCGCGTCCGTCACCCCCGCGCCCGGCTGCAATGCCCAGCGATTCCGCAGCGGAACCCCCGGAGCCGCCGATGCCATCGGCAACCAGGCCTGCACTGCCCGCAACATCAATGCTGCCGTCCTCGATCAAGGTGCCTTGCGCCTGGACAAAGGCGTTTCCGCCAATGCCTGCACCACCGGTACCTCCGTGGCCGAACACAGCACTGCCGCCGGTACCGCTGGCCGTGGCACTGACGCTGCTTCCGATGGTGATCGCACCGACCCCGGCAAAGGCTCCGGCGATGCCGCCGGTCCCGTCCCCGCCGCTGACCCCGTCGCCGCCGATGCCCTCAGCCGTTGTCGCGAAGAAATCGCCAACCGAAATTGAACCGCCAAAGGTCGACATCCGCGCGCGTCCGCCAATGCCGGCACCACCCGTCGCGCTGTTGGCATTACCGCCCTCACCCTCGGCAAATAGCGCCACGTAGCCGGCGACAGCTATCGTTCCGCCATTGACATTCAAACTGGCCGAACCGCCGGTTCCGATGGCGCCATCGTTCAGGAGGCTGTCGCCGCTTTCGCCGTCAGCGGATATGGAAATGAAGTCACCGAGATTGAGCGTACCACCGTTGCGGGCCGCTGCAGAGGCAATGCCGCCCGTTCCCAGGCCCCCCATATCGCCATCGCCGCCGTATCCCGAAGCATTCAAACCGGTTGCCAGAGCAATGTCGATCTGGGCCGCGCCATCG
>NCJP01000038.1 GCA_002278985.1 Erythrobacter sp. 34-65-8 | reverse complement strand
CGATCATGATCCTGTCCTCTGTAATGCGATCCGCCCATTCGAGTCGCAGGATGAGAACATTAGTAGAACATAGATGTGCTCGCAAGCGCCCTGATCAGATTGGCGCGCATGCATCCTTGAGCCATGACAGCACTTCACCTTCCAATTGCGGAGCGAGCAGATCGAAGGTCTTTGCGTGGTATTTGTTCCACCATTCTATCTCGGTTTCGGTCAGCAGAGACAGGTCCAGCATGTCGCGCGCCATTGGTGCCCAGGTCAGGTTCTCGAACCCGAGATAGTCGCCTTCAGCGCCCTCAATCGCGCGCGGCTCGACCAGCACCAGGTTCTCGATCCGGATGCCGTAATCGCCCGCCTTGTAGTAACCGGGCTCGTTCGACAGGATCATCCCAGCATGGAGTTCCTGCGTGGTCCCGGCCTGCCCGCCGGTCGCCTTGGCGATCCGCTGGGGCCCTTCGTGGACCGAGAGGTAGCTGCCGACCCCGTGCCCGGTACCGTGGGCATAGTCGACCCCGGCCTGCCACAGGTACTGACGGGCAAAGGCATCGAGCTGGCTGCCGTTGGTCCCCTGCGGAAACACCGCGCGGGCAATGGCGATATGGCCCTTGAGCACGCGGGTGAAGCGGTCCTTGTGCTCGGGCGTGGGCTCACCGGGCCCGATCCACACTGTGCGGGTGATGTCGGTGGTGCCATCAAGATATTGCGCGCCCGAATCGCACAGGAACACGCTGCCGGGGTCAATTGGCAGGTTCGAGTCCCCGTCCACCCGGTAGTGCGGGATCGCGGCATGGGGCCCCGCGGCGGAAATGGTGTCGAAGCTCTGGTCCTTGAGCAGCCCGGTCTCCTCACGGAACCCTCGCAGCGCGGCGACGGCGGAAAGCTCGGTCTCGCCGCCCTTGGGCGCTTCAACCGACAGCCAGTGGAGGAACTTCGCAATCGCCGCCCCGTCACGCGCCTGGGCGCTGCGCTGCCCCGCCTGCTCGACCGGGTTCTTGATCGCGCGCGGCAGGATGGTGGGATCGCGGCTGGCGACGACCGTGGCCCCGGCTGCCTCCAGCGCTGACGAAATTGCTGCAACCCCGTAGTCCGGATCGACTGCAACGCTCTTGCCCGCCAATCCGACCAACGCCTGCTCAAACGCATCACGCGGACGCACGGTTACGGCGTTGCCGAGGTGCTGGACCAGGTCGGGCGTGACTTTCTCGGGCGCGATGAACAGCTCCGCCGTGCCATCGGCGTGGGCAAGGACATAGGACAGCGCGACCGGCGTACGCTCCACGTCGGCCCCGCGGATATTGAGCAGCCAGGCCACCGAGTCGAGCGCGCTGATCACCGCCGCGTCGAGCCCTTCGGCTTTGAGCCAGTCAGCCACTTCAGCCCGCTTGTCGGCGCTGGAACGGCCCGCGTGGCTCTCGTCATGGACCACGGCGGGCGCAGGCGATGGCGCAGGCCGGTCAGCCCATACCGCGTCGACCGGATTGCTGGAAACAGCGACCAGCTCGCCGCCCTTTTTGGCCAGTGCCTTGCCTACCATGTCGGCCCAGCCGCGCGAGTGGAGCCAGGCGTCATAGCCGATCTTGGCACCATCCGGCGCGTTGGCGGCAAGCCACTTGGCGTGAGAAGTGGCAGGTACGCTCTGGTATTCGAACAGGCGCTCGTCGACCTGCTCGCGCACCTGGATGGTGTAGCGCCCGTCGATGAAGATCGCCGCCCGGTCCTTCAGTACGATGGCGCTGCCGGCCGAGCCGCCGAACCCGGTCAGCCAGGCGAGCCGCTGGGCATAAGCCCCGATGTATTCGCTCATGTGCTCGTCGCTGATGGGCACAACGAACCCGTCCAGCCCCCGCCGCTTCAGCTCCTCGCGCAGGGCGGACAGGCGGCTTTCGTGGGTCTGCATCAGCATGGCAAAGTTCCTCGTTTATCCGGCAGGCGGGGCTTGCCGCGTAGAGCCAAGCAACATAGTCAATCGGGCCGAGCCTTTCCAGCCGTGACGCCGCCACAAGACCGGAGCCTGCCCTCATGAACCGCACGACCTTTTTCCGGTCACTGTCCGTCGCAGCACTGGCCGCAGGAATGGCCCTTGCCCCGCAAGCAGCCTCCGCAACGGCCCAGACCACCGCCACCCAGAACGAGGAACCCACCAGCGTGACCACACCGGCTCCTGCCGCCCCTCCCGTCGCCGAGCAGCGCGCACATTCCTATAGCCATCACGGGATCACCATCTCCGACCCGTACAACTGGCTGCACGACAAATCCTATCCGGTGGTCGATGACAAGGACGTGCTGGCCTATCTCGAGGCGGAGAACGCCTGGTTTGAAGCGCGGATGGCCCCGCACAAGGCCATGGTCGACTCCCTGTTCGAGGAGATGAAGGGGCGGATCAAGGAAGACGACAGCACCGTTCCCCAGAAGGATGGCGATTTCCTCTACTGGTCGAAGTTCGACGAGGGGCAGGAATACCGCAAATGGTATCGCAAGCCGGTGGCAGGCGGGCCGGACCAGCTGCTGCTCGACGAGAACCAGCTGGCCGAAGGACAGGAGTACTTCCGGCTGGGAGCCCTGTCGGTCAGCCAGAACGGGCGCTTCCTGGCCTATTCGACCGACACCAACGGTTCGGAACGCTATACCGCGCGGATCAAGGATCTCGAGACCGGCGATCTGCTGCCGGACGAGCTCGCCAACCTGCGCGGCGGCCTGACCTGGGTCGCGAATGACACTGCCCTGGTCTACGGCCCGTCGACCGAGGAGTGGCGCACACTGGAGGCGAAGCTGCATGTGATCGGGACGCCGATCGAGCAGGACGTGACGCTCTATAAGGAAGAAGACCAGAGCTTCGGGGTGGGCGTTGGCCTGACCGCGCAGGAAGACTGGCTGGTGATCGCCACCGGCGACAACGAAACCAGCGAAGTGCGGCTGGTGCGTGCCGACAATCCCACGGGCGAGCAGATCCTCGTCAGACCCCGCCAGAAAGGTGTCGAATACGATGTCGATGTGCGCACGGAGAACGGAAAAGCTACGCTGTTCGTCCACACCAACGACGCGCACGTCAATTTCCGCCTCGCCACCGCGTCGCTCGACAAGCCCGGTGAATGGACCACGCTGATCGAGGGGTCGGACGAATTCTACCTGACCGGCTTTGATCTCTACAAGGATTTCTACGTCACCGAGGGGCGTCTCAATGGCCTCGACCAGATCCAGCTGCGCGACTACCGCAAGGCCGCCGACGTGACACCGATCCCGTTCCCTGAAGCCAGCTACGACGCCGGCCTTGGCAACAACCCGGAATACGATGTCAGCAAGTTGCGGCTGGTCTACGAAAGCATGGTGACGCCGGATTCTGTCTATGATTACGACGTCAGAACCGGAAAGCTTGACCTGCTCAAGCAGCAGGAAATCCCCAGCGGTTACGACCCCTCGCTCTACAAGACCGAGCGCCTGATGGTTACCGCGCGTGACGGTACGCAGGTGCCGGTGAGTGTGCTGATGCGCAAAGACCGGCAGATGGGCGGCCCGCTGCATCTCTACGCCTACGGTGCCTACGGCTATGCCGTGCCACCGGGGTTCTCGACCGCGCGGCTCAGCCTGGTCGACCGCGGCGTGGCCTATGCCATCGCCCATATCCGCGGCGGGGACGATCTTGGCCGGCGCTGGTACCTGCAGGGCAAGCTCAACGAACGGACCAACACCTTCAACGACTTCGTCGATGCGGCCAAGGGGCTGATTGACCAGGGCTACACCGCCAGGGGCAAGGTCAGCGCCAGCGGCGGCTCCGCCGGCGGCGAGCTGATGGGCGTTGTGGTCAACACCGATCCCGACCTGTGGGGCGCGGTGGTGGCGCACGTGCCATTTGTCGATGTGCTGAACACCATGCTCGATGAAAGCCTGCCGCTGACCCCGGGCGAGTGGCCCGAATGGGGCAATCCGATTCTCAGCAAGCAGGCCTTTGCCTACATTCTCAGTTATTCGCCTTACGACCAGGTGATCGCGCAGAACTATCCGCCGCTACTGGTCACCGCCGGATTGAACGATCCGCGCGTGACCTACTGGGAACCGGCCAAGTGGGTGGCCAAACTGCGCGCAACCAAGACCGATTCCAATGAGCTTCTGCTCAAGACCAACATGGGCGCAGGCCACGGGGGCAAGTCGGGCCGGTTCGCTTCGCTCTATGAGACGGCGGAGGAGTTTGCCTTCATCCTGTGGCAGTTGGGCCTGACGAAATAAGCTACCCGTCAGGACCGTTCGCCTCGAGCCCGGTCGAGAGGCAATTCGCCGCAGGTGTCTCGACTACGCTCGACACCAACGGAGGCTGGACTTGAAATTCACCCGCACCTTCACCGCTGGCCCGGAACACATCGACGTGATGGGCCACGTCAACAACGCGGTGTGGGTGCAATGGGTGCAGGACATGGCGACTGCACACTGGGATGCGTTCGCCGCGCCCGATCATGCGCGCGATTTCGTCTGGCTCGTGGTGCGACACGAGATCGATTATCGCGGCAATATCGGTCTCGGAGAAAGTGTGACCGGGGAAACCTGGATTCCAGGCGATCCGCGCGGGGCGACTTCGCTCCGCCGGGTCGATTTCCGCAATGCGACAGGGAAGGTAATCGTCTCGGCCGCGACGACCTGGGCCATGCTCGACCGTTCCACCGGCCGGCCGGCGCGCGTGACGGCGGCGGTGATCGCCCCCTTTCAGACCGCCAGGAACGATCCGGCCGCTGGCCCATGACGCGCTGCACGCCTACCCTTCGAATGTCACCAGAATGTCATATAATCCTCATAGGGGCGTCGCACTAAGGTAGTATTTTAGTCTGGAAAGCGTAACCCAAATGAAACACGCAGTTTTCGCCTCCGCATTGGCGCTGGCTGTCGCAGGTGGCTGGGCCATGCCCGCTGCGGCCCAATCGGCGGAAAGCCTCAGCGTACAGCAGGAACTGGCCGCCATGCGGGCCGAGATGCAGCGGATGTCCGCGCGCATCGACCAGCTCGAGGGCGAACTGGCTGCAGCAGAGGCCAAGGCGGACGCTGCGACAGCGACGGCCACGAGCGCACAGGCTGCCGCCACGGCTGCTCAGGCCGCCAGCGCCAAGGCACCCGCTATCGCATTCAAGGGCGCGCCCGAAGTGAAGGGCGACAAGGGCTGGACCTTCAAGCCGCGCGGCCGGCTGCAGTTCGACGCGGGCACCGTTTCCTCGCCCGACGGGACAGGCCAGGGCGACGGTTTTACCAGCGAAGCGCGCCGCATCCGGATCGGTGCCTCGGGCGACATGCCGGGCGGGTTCGGCTACAAGTTCGAAGTCGATTTCGCGGGCAGCGACGTTGCCGTGACCGACGCCATCATTTCCTATGACGCGGGTGGCGGGCTGACCGTCTCGGCCGGACAGATGAACAACTTCCAGTCGCTGGAAGAGCTGAGCAGCAGCCTGCATACCAGCATGATCGAGCGCGCCGCCTTCACCGATGCCTTCGGTTTCCAGCGCCAGGTCGGCATCGCGGCGGAATGGTCCGGCGGGGACGTGCTGGTCCAGGCGGGGCTGTTCGGCGACAACATGGATAACCTGCCCAGCAAGCGGCGGGGGGTCGACGGGCGGCTGGTCTACATGCCGAAGATCGGGAAGGCCCAGCTGCACCTGGGCGCTTCGGCCCATTACAAGGATCTGCCCGCCGGCAGCACCGTGCGGTACCGCCAGCGCCCGCTGGTTCACTTCACCCCGGACCGGTTCGTCGATACCCGCGGCCTCGCCGCTTCGAGCGAGATCGGGCTGGGCCTCGAAGGCGCAATGATTTCCGGCCCGTTTCACGTGGCGGCCGAAGGGTTCTGGCAAAACGCGAACCGCCCGGCCGGGCTGACAGACCCCACCTTCTTTGGCGGCTATGCCGAAGTCGGCGTGTTCCTGACCAAGGGCGACACGCGCGGCTACAAGGACGGCAAGTTCGACCGGACCAAGCCGAGGAGTCCGGTTGGCTCCGGCGGCACGGGCTCGCTGCAGCTCAATGCACGCTACGATTACCTCGACCTCAGCGATGCCGGGATTCTCGGCGGGACGCAGAATGGCTACCTGCTCTCGCTCGTATGGAAGCCGACCGAATATACCATGCTGCTCGCGAACTACGGGCGGCTGGAATATGACAACGCCGCGCTAGCCATCCCGGTCGGGGACCGCTCCTACGGCATCGACGCCTTCGGCGTGCGAGCGCAGATCGACTTCTGACGGCCGATTGTCATTTCCGTGTCATAATGGCCCCGTAACGGGCCGCCTAACCATCAAGCAGGGATTTCCGCCCATGAAACTGACCAAGACTTTCGCGTTCCTCGCCATCTCTTCCCTCGCGCTCGCCGCGTGCGACAATACCGGCGGAGGCGGCGGTGCGCGCGACTCGGTGCGCGTGGTCGGCTCTTCGACCGTGTTCCCGTTCGCCAAGAAGGTGGGCGAACTGTTCGCCCAGGCTAACCCCGGCTTCAAGGCGCCACTGATCGAGTCGACTGGCACGGGCGGCGGCATCAACCTGTTCTGCTCGGGCGTCGGCCCCAGCACCCCAGATATTGCCAACGCCTCGCGCCGGATGAAGGCGAGCGAGTTCGAAGGCTGCAAGGCCAATGGCGTAACCGATATCATCGAACTCCAGGTCGGCCTCGACGGTCTCGTGTTCGCCTCGGCGCAAGGCGGCATCCAGCTCAACCTGACCCCGGAAATCGTCTACAAGGCGATTGCCGCGCGCCCCTTCGGCCAGGAACAGACTGCCCAGACCTGGGCCGATGTCGATCCCTCGCTCCCCGCTGAACCGATCCTGGTCTACGGCCCGCCGTCGACCTCGGGCACCCGCGATTCGCTCAAGGAACTGATCCTCGAAGTCGGCTGCAAGACCGATCCGGCCATGGCCGCGCTCAAGGAAAGCGACGAGGACGAATACGACAAGGTCTGCACCGAAGTCCGCTCCGACGGCAAGTATGTCGACCAGGGTGAACAGGACAACCTGATCGTGCAGAAGATCAGCGGCAACCCCAAGGCCGTCGGCATCTTCGGCTATTCCTTCCTCGAGGAAAACAGCAGCAAGGTGCAGGGTCTGCCGGTCAATGGTGCCGCCCCGACCATGGAAAACGTGACCAGCGGCAACTACCCGGCTGCCCGCGAGATGTTCATCTACGTCAAGCAGGCGCATCTCGAAGCAATCCCGGGTCTCAAGCAGTTCCTCGCCGAATGGGCCCGGAACTGGGGACCGGACGGCGCGCTGACCAGGATCGGCCTGATTGCCTCGCCGGAAGCCAAGCGCACCGCGATGGAAAAGGCCGCAACCGAATTCACGGTGATGGACGGCAGCGAACTCAAGTAAGCCGCCAGCCCCGCACTTCCAAAGCCATTGACGCCGCCCCGCCATCCGGCCGGGCGGCGTCTTTGTTTGCAATTCGCGTGCTGATGGGCTTGATGGCAGGCGGGTCGCCGGGAGACAGCACTTGGTCCGGCAAGCAGCGCGGATTGCGGGGATTGTCCTGCTCATTCTTGTTATCGGGGTCGCCCTTGCCTGGGCCACCTCGCCCGATCCGCGCGGCAATCGCGCCAGCTTCGAAGCCGAACCGCTAACACCGGTGATTGCTCCGCTGGACGAAGCATTTACGCTGGCGCAGCGCCAGCGTTCCGATGGCAGCATCGCGACCTATCTGGTTATCGGCCTGGAACGGGACGTAGTCCGCGGTATCGACCTGGCGGCTCTTGGTGCCGAACCGCTGGCCGATCCGTTTGCCGCGCTCGCTTCGCTCCCGGCCGAAGCGGTGCGTCCGGCCACGCTGGCGGAACAACCGATCCTGACCTTCTCGATCGCAGACCTGCTCCCCGCCGCTGGCCCCGGCACCCGGCATGTGGCCACCGGCACCAACATTGCCGCCCATGCCGAAGAGGCGGGCAGCGACACAGTGTTCCAGTTCCCCAAGTTCGGCGCGGCCAGCCCCGCCCTCACCACTGTCCGGGCAGCCGACGACATGCTGCTCGATTACGAGGTGGAACTGTGCATGCGGTTCGACCGGCCGGTGGCCAGCGCCAGCGATTTCGACGCGGCGCAGAAAGGCCTGTTCCTGTGCGGCGATTTTACCAATCGGGCCACGCTGGCCCGCATGGCCGATCCGGACAACCTCGATTCGGGCCGCGGTTTCAGCGACGCCAAGAGCGGGCCGGACTTTTTCCCCTCGGGCGCATTGCTTGTCATCCCGCGCGACTGGCGGGCATTCGTGGACCAGGAACGGTTCACCACCACGGTCAACGACCAGCCGCGGCAGGATGCACGCGGCCGAGAAATGACCCTCGATTTCCGCGCGCTCGCCGAGAAGGCGCTGAGTGAACCGGACCAAGCGCGCTTCGTCTACCGCGAGGCAATGCACCGCCTGGCACCAGCGGGCCGCATTATGCCGGACATGGTGCTGATGTCAGGCACGGCAGAGGGCGTCATCTTCACCCCGCCGAGCCGGGCCGACATGATCGAAGGCGTGCTCGACTGGGCGCTGGGCGGCGGGCGGCTGGCCCTTCGCCATGCGGTCATCGAGCGCTTCATCGCCAACGAACGCAAATCAGGCCACTTTCTCCAGCCGGGTGACAGGGTCCGGTTTGCGTCGACCCACCTCGGCACGATCCACGTCGATGTGACGGGGGATTGAACCGCCGCGCCATTGCGCCGGCCGCAAGACGCGCTAGACCTCCTGTCCATGAGCGAGCGCAAGCTGCAGGCCTGGCAGGCCGCCGGGCTGATTGACCGGGAAACCGCAACCCGCATCCGCGCGTGGGAAGCAGCGCACAGCCGCCCGCTCGGCCTGTGGGCGGCGATCGGCATCGGCGCACTGGCAATTGGCCTCGGGATCATTTCCGTCGTCGCCGCCAATTGGGAAGAGGTGCCCGGGACGCTCCGCCTCGCGCTCCATCTGTTGCTGATGGCCGGGCTGGGCGGCTTCCTAGCCCTGCGCGGCGATGCGCTGGAGCGTGACCATCCCTGGGAGCTGGAAGCCGCACTGTTCGTGCTCGCCATCCTCGGCATGGCCTTCTTCGGGCACATCGGGCAGGTTTACCAGACCAGTTCCCCGCTGTGGCAGCCGCTCGCCACCTGGCTGGCCCTGTTCGGCCCCTTGCTGCTGCTTCGCGGCCAGAGCTGGGCGACTGCGGCGCTGCTGTTCGGCACGATCCTGTACACGGTGTGGGACTATGCCGTGGCGGCAGGCCCCCGGCTGTTCGACGCTCAGCAGGCTGACGTGCTGCTGGTCGCACGCGTCGCGCTGGTCACTGCCCTGCCCGTGCTGCTGGCACCGCTGGGTGGCTGGATGCGCGGGCGCAGCACCCGACAATCCTTCTGGAAGCGGCTCGAGCAGCTTGGCCTTGCCTATGCCGTGGGCGGTGCCTCGCTGGTGACGATCATCGCCGGGGTCGAGCACTTCGGGGGCGGCCTTCTGGGTATCGCCGCCCAGAGCGAGCGGGGCGGCATCGCCCTGGTGGCCGGTGCGCTGGTGGCCTGGGCACGGCCGGGGCGCTCCGGGCAAGCCGCCGGGCTGGTGCTGGCAGGCACAGGGATTATCTGCTTTCTCGCCTTCCTCCTGTCCGGCAGCCAGGCTGGTGCCGGAATCCTGTTCATGGCCCTGTGGGTGGGAATCGCGGCAGCCGCGCTCCATGCGGGCTGGCGCGGCGTATTCCAGCTCGCGGTTGCGGTCATCGCCCTGCGCCTGATCGTCCTGAGCTTCGAACTGGCGAGCGACCTGCTGACCAGCGGCTTCGGGCTGATCATGGCCGGCTTGCTGATCCTGGCCATTGCCTTTGCCGCAGTGCGGATCTCGCGCACCTTCGCCCCGCCGAAGGAGGACGAACAATGAGCCGCCGCCTCGCGTCGCTGCTTGCCCTCGCCCTCCCTATGGTGGGGCTGGCCGGGCTGTGGGCCTCGACCGACTACTGGCACCGGAAGGGGACCGACTGGCTTGTGCCGGTCGAGGGTTACGACCCCCGTGACCTTTTGCGCGGGCATTATGTCGAGTTCCGCTATGCCTGGCCCGGAGCGGAGGCGGTTAACGCATGGGAAACCGGGAGTACTGCGGAAGGTCCCGCGCCCGCCGGTTATCCCTTCGGCGGCTGCATTGACGGCGAAGCTCCGGAAATCGACCGAGTCGT
>NCJP01000037.1 GCA_002278985.1 Erythrobacter sp. 34-65-8 | reverse complement strand
GTTCGGCGCAGTCGGCGTGCCGCTGGAAACGATCGCCTTCGTGGCGGGCGTGGACCGGATCATGGACATGATGCGCACCACCACCAATGTCAGCGGCGATGCCGCCGTGGCGACAACGGTGGCGGTGCTGACCGGCGAGATCGACAAGGCGGAGATGATCTCGGCGGATGATGTTTAAGGCTGGATAAAACCCAATCTCGTGGGGGCGGGGTTTGAGGGGTAACGCCCTCCTACAGCCGTCATTGCGAGGCCGCAGGCCGCGGCAATCCAGGGCGTTTCGCGGTTGGTTCTGGATTGCCGCGCGACCTCCGGTCGCTCGCAATGACGGATCGTTGGGAAGTGCATTCCCTCACCGCCCCTTCGGCGCCTCCAGCACCTTCTTCCGATAGCTGCACAGGTCCACCACCGGGCACCGCCAGCACTCCGGGGTCCGCGCCTTGCAGACGTAGCGGCCGTGCAGGATCAGCCAGTGGTGCGCCCCCAGGCGGAACGGCGCGGGGACGCGCTTTTCCAGTTTGGCCTCGACATGGTCCGGAGTCTTGCCGCTGGCCATGCCGGTGCGGTTGCCGACCCGGAAGATGTGGGTGTCGACCGCGAAGGTCTCCTGCCCGAACCAGCAGTTGAGCACGACATTTGCGGTCTTGCGTCCCACCCCGGGCAAGGTCACCAGCTCTTCGCGGGTTGAGGGCACCTCGCCGCCGAACCGGTCGACCAGGATCTGGCTCAGCGCGATCACGTTCTTGGCCTTGGAATTGAACAGGCCGATCGTCTTGATGTGCTCCTTCAAGCCTTCTTCGCCGAGCTCCAGCATCTGCTGCGGCGTCTTGACCTTGGCGAACAGCGCCCGCGTCGCCTTGTTGACGCCCACGTCGGTCGCCTGTGCGGAAAGCGCGACCGCCACCACCAGCTGGTAGGCATTGCCATATTCCAGCTCGGTCTCGGGCGCCGGGTTGTCTTCCGCCAGGCGGCGGAAGAATTCGAAGATCTGGTCTTTGGTCATGGCGACTGCGTTACAGCCCCAGCACGTCGTTCATGGTGTAGCGGCCCGGTTCCTGCCCGATCAGCCAGGCCGCACCGCGCACCGCGCCGCGGGCGAAGATCATCCGGTCCTCGGCGCTGTGGGAGAGGACGATCCGCTCCTGCTCGCCGGCAAAGATCACGCTGTGCTCGCCCGCGACGGTCCCGCCGCGCAAGGATGCGAAGCCGATCGCGCCGGGCTTGCGCGCCCCGGTCATGCCGTCGCGGCCGCTCTCCGTACTGGCGCCCAGGTCGATCCCGCGACCCGAAGCTGCCGCCTCGCCGAGCAGCTTGGCGGTACCGCTGGGCGCATCGACCTTCATCCGGTGGTGCATCTCGACGATCTCGATATCCCAGTCCGCGCCCAGCTTCTCCGCCGCGCGGTGGACAAGGTGGGCGAGCATCTGCACGCCCAGCGAGGTGTTGCCGGTCTGGAGGACGGGGATGCGCGCGGCGGCCTCATCGATCAGGCCATGGTGCGCATCTTCCAGCCCGGTCGTGCCGACCAGCACCGGAATGCCGGCAGCGCGCGCGGCGGCCAGGTTGGCGGAGAGGGCGGCCGGAGCGGAAAAGTCGACCAGGGCATCGCTCGCCTGCGCCAGCGCTGCGACATCGCCGCCCTTGTCGATCCCGCCCGAGAGCTGGTGCCCGGCATCGGCAATGGCGCGCGCCAGTGCCTGCCCCATGCGCCCTGCGCTGCCGATAATCCCGATACGTGCCATTGGATTTCCTCGTCGTGGCGTGCTTGATGCAGGCCATGACAGAGATACGCAACATCGTCATCCTCACCGGCGCGGGGATTTCTGCCGAGAGCGGCATCGATACCTTCCGCGATGCGGGTGGACTGTGGGAGCAGCACCGGGTCGAGGACGTCGCGACGCCCGAAGGTTTCGCTCGCGATCCCGATCTGGTGCTGCGCTTCTACGACATGCGGCGTGAGGCCCTGGGAAATGTGGTTCCCAACGCGGCGCATGATGCGCTGGCGCGGCTGGATGCGGCATGGACCAGAGAGAACGGGCGGGGCGAACTCATGATCGTCACCCAGAACGTCGATGACCTCCACGAGCGCGCCGGTGCCTGCCGGGTGCTGCACATGCACGGCGAGCTGAAGAGCGCGCTGTGCCGGTCGTGCGAGACGCGCAGCTCGTGGGACGCGCCGATGGCGGACTATCCGCCATGCCCGGTATGCCGCGCCCCGATGCTGCGCCCCGACGTGGTGTGGTTCGGTGAAATGCCCTACCAGATGGACCGCATCTACCGCGCGATCCGCGCGGCGGACCTGTTCGTTTCCATCGGCACCTCGGGCGCAGTCTATCCGGCGGCAGGCTTCGTGCGCGATGCGCGCGAGCTGGGCGCGCGGACGCTGGAGCTGAACCTCGACCGAAGCGACGGCTCGCACTGGTTCCACGAATCGCGCCAGGGCCGCGCCGGGGAACTGGTGCCGGCGTGGGTGGAGGAGATTTTGGGCTGACGCCTACGCCCCACACCCCTTGCAGGCCGGGTCTTTCGCGATGGCCAGCGTCCGCATGCCCGGCTTGAGGCCGTCCATCAGGTGCAGCTTGCCCCATTGCGGGTCGCCCAGCGCGGCCTTGCCCGCGAGCAGCACCCGAACCGCCTGCATCGCCGCGAACGTGCCGGTCCAGCCTGCCATGGCACCGAGCATCCCGTCATCGGCGCAGGTGTCGCAATCATCGGCATCGAAGGCATCGCCGACGAAGCAGCGGTAGCACGGCTGGCCTGCCAGATGCCCGGAAAAGGCGGCGACCTGCCCCTGGAAGCGCCCGACGGCCGCTGAAAGCAGCGGTACTCCCAGCGCGACGCAGGTGTCCGACACCGCGAGGCGGGTGGCGAAATTGTCTGTCCCGTCGATCACCAGATCGCACCCGCCGAGCAGTTCGGCGGCGTTGCTCCGGTCAAGCGGGCGGTCGATCAGCTCCACCTTCAGGCCAGCGTCGAAATTGGCCAGCCACTGGCGCGCGGCGACCGCCTTGGCATGGCCCAGGTCGCGGGTGGTGTAGATCGTCTGGCGTTGCAGGTTGGTCAGCTCCACCGGCCCCGGCTCGATCAGCCGCAGATGGCCCACACCCGCGCCCGCAAGATATTGCAGCACTGGCGAGCCGATCCCGCCCAGGCCCACCAGCGTCACCCGCGCCTCAGCCAGCGCGACCTGCCCCGCGCCGCCAATCTCGGGCACGATGATCTGGCGGGCGAAGCGTTCGAGGCGGTCCGGGCCGAGGCTCATGCGGCGGGCTTGTCCTGCGCCCGCTCGCGCACGAAAGCGCCCATGCCGAGCCACCATTGCAGCGCGATCACCGCGCCCTTGGCCGGTTGCAGCACGCCCAGCATGACGATCACGGAGAACGGGATGATGATCGCTGCGGCGGCCCAGGCCGACAAGTGCTGCTCCAGCACCAGCCAGATCAGCAGCGGCGCCATCAGGTGGCCGGTCAGAAAAATCGAGATGTAGGGCGGGAAGTCGTCCGCCACGTGCAGCGTCCAGTCCTGCCCGCACTGGCTGCAGCGCCCGGTGGGGCGGAGCCAGCGGGCAAACAGCCGCGCCTCACCGCACCGCGGGCAGGCACCGCGCATGCCGCGCAGTGCGGCGGGCGCCAGGGTCAGCGGAAACAGGGCGGGCTGGCGCGGGGACTGGTCCATCGGCCGCAGCTCTAGGCCTGCCGCAATCCTCACGCAATCCGTGCTGCGACTCAGCTTTCCAGCTGGCGCAGCAGGCTGCGCACGTCGCCGTCCATGTCGGCATCGCGCTGGCGCAGGTCCTCGATCAGGCGCACGGCGTGGATCACGGTCGAGTGGTCGCGCCCGCCGAACTTGCGCCCGATTTCCGGATAGCTGCGCGGGGTCAGCACCTTGGACAGGTACATCGCCACCTGGCGCGGGCGGACCACGGCGCGGGCGCGCCGCTTGGAGGACATTTCCGACCGGTCGATCCGGTAGAAATGGCACACCGTGCGCTGGATCTCGTCGATGGTGATCCGGCGGCGGTTGGCCGAGAGGATGTCGGTCAGCTGTTCCTCGGCCAGCTGGAGCGAGACCTGCTGCCCGGTCAGCTGGGCATAGGCGATCAGCTTGTTGAGCCCGCCGACCAGCTCGCGCACGTTGCGGGTGATGGTGCGGGCGAGGAAGCCGATCACGTCTTCCGGCACTTCCAGCGGGGCGAACCGGGTCAATTTCGATTCGAGGATCTTGCGGCGCAGCTCGATGTCGGCGGCGGCGATATCGGCCACCAGCCCCATCGACAGGCGGCTGAGCAGGCGCGGCTCGACCCCGTCCAGTGCCTGCGGTGCACGGTCGGCGGCGAACACCAACCGCTTGCCTTCGGCCAGCAGGGCATCGATCGTGTAGAGCAGTTCCTCCTGCGCGGCAGCCTTGCCGATGATGAACTGGATATCATCGACCAGCAGCAGGTCGAAGCTGCGCAGGCGGCCCTTGAACTCCATCATCTGCCCGGCCTTCAGCGCCTGGACAAACTCGATCATGAAACGCTCGGCGCTGCAGTAGAAGATGCGTGCCCGCGGGTGCTGGCCGAGGTAGGCATGGCCGATTGCGTGGAGCAGGTGAGTCTTGCCCTGTCCGGTAGCGGCCTTGATGTAGAGCGGCGAGAACTGGGGCTGCTCGGTCGCGGCCATGCGCTGTGCGGCGTTGCAGGCCAGCACGTTGGTCTCGCCCGTGACGAAGGCAGCGAAGGTGAGCGAGGGGTCCAGCCCGACCGGGGCGGACAGGCCGCTTTCGCCGAACGGGCTGGCCGAGATGGTGATCATGGAACCGTCGCCGCCATCGTTGGCGGCCCGGCGCATCTCGCCGCCCAGGCTGATCTCGGGCAGCTTGCGACGGCCCGGATGGACCGAAATCCGCACCTGGCGCACTTCGCTACGGGCAATCTTCCACGCCAGCGAGAGGCGGTCGGCAAACCGGTCCTTGACCCAGTTGGCGGAAAATTCGGTCGGCAGATAGAGATCGAGCAGACCGCCGGCCTTGTCGAACCCGCCCAGCACGATCGGCTTGATCCACTGGCTGTGGAGCTGGTGGCCCAGATCCTTTCGCAGGCCCTGGCTGATGTCTGCCCAGTCGGCTGCCAGGTTCACTGCTTCGAGATCTTCCATGCCCTCACTCTCCGTCCTGCGTTTCGCCGTGTGGCCCACGCCATGTTCTTCAGCCATGCCCTTGCCCGCCCCCGATTGCCCGGCTCAGGCCGGTCACGTCCACACATTGACGCCAGACGCAGTTGTCCGTTCCCGGAAACGCTGTTCCGGGGCCTGACCCCATGTGCCTGCAATGTGATTCACCAGCTGTCCTGCCCGGTGCACTTCAGTTGTTAGGGCCCCTGGAGGCTGAGTCGCAAGTGGGGAAACCGCAAAAAAACTGAAATAAAACGATTGACTCAGTGCGACCCGCAGGGCTCCATTCAAGGCGCTGTTAACGCTGAATTTTGCAGTAACCACGGACGCGAATCGCGGCGGAACCTAGGTTTTTCTGCAGCGGCGTCGCGGTCGAACATGACATGCTGCGCCGCAGCACCCGGCCACCACCGGAAAGCCGGCTTTCAGCACACACTACAGAGAGGCAGGGCACGGCAAAAAGGGCCGGCGCAGCAGCGACGACCCTTTTGTAAGCAAGTCGGGAGGTGATCGGGCCGGTGCGCAAGCAGAGCGGTGCCGGTCAGAAGTCAGGGCTCCGGCCGGAGCCCCGCCGAATCAGAGAGCGGCAACCCGCTTCGACAGGCGCGACATCTTGCGCGATGCGGTGTTCTTGTGGATCACGCCGCGGGCCACGCCGCGCGCCAGTTCCGGCTGAGCGGCCTTGAGTGCTTCGGCGGCTTCCTGCTTGTCGCCGCCAGCCAGGGCGGTTTCGACCTTCTTCACGAAGCTGCGAATGCGGCTCATGCGGGCGCCGTTGATTTCGGCCCGGTTGGCGTTGCGACGGATGCGCTTCTTGGCTTGCGGCGTATTGGCCATGTTCGTCCTTGTCTCGGGCCGCACTATGCAGCCGGATATCCTTGCAGATCGTTTCCGAAAAAAGGCGGAAAGCTCCGCCGGAAAGCGGCGCACTTAGTGGCCGGACTGCGAATCGTCAACCCATTGCTGGCGCCTCTGCTGGCGCCCCTGATGGCGGCCAGGCCGGCTCCGGTGCGGGGCCCGCGCTTTAGCGCTGGCATCTGGGGCAGAACCAGGTGCTGCGCCCGCCTTGCGCCAGGCGCTGGATAACGCCGCCATCGCCGCTGGTGCAGGGCTCCCCCTCGCGGCCGTAGACGGCGAAACGGGTCGCGAAATAGCCCAGCTCCCCGTCGGGGCGGGCATAGTCGCGCAAGGTCGACCCGCCATCTTCGATGGACTGGTTGAGCACCGCGCGGATGGCCGGCACCAGCCGGTCGAGCGCGGCGCGTGATACTTTGCCGCCTGCCTTGCGCGGGTCGATGTGTGCGCGGAACAGCGCTTCGCAAACATAGATATTGCCGAGCCCGGCGACGATCCGCTGGTCGAGCAGGCACAGCTTGATCGCCTGCTTGCGCCCTGCCAGCGCGCCTTTCAGATAGGCGGCATCGAGGTCAGGTCCGAGCGGCTCCGGCCCCATCGCGGCAAAGCTGGGCCAGGCGGTGAGCGCGCCGGTATCGACCAGGTCAACCCAGCCGAACCGGCGCGGATCGCACAGGGCAAAGCGGTGATCGGCGGTCTCGATCACGAAATGGTCGTGCTTGTCCGGTTCAGCCGGATCGATTCGCCAGCGCCCGCTCATGCCGAGATGGAAGATCAGCGTCCGGTCCCGGTCGGTGTGGATCAGACCGTACTTGGCCCGCCGGCCCAGCCCGGTGACGGTGGCCCCGGTCAGCGCCTGGACCAGATCGGCCGGGAAGGGCCGGCGCAGGTCCGCCCGGTTGGTGCGCGCGGCAACGATCCGCTCGCCTTCGAGGAACCGCGCCAGCCCGCGCACGGTGGTTTCGACTTCGGGGAGTTCCGGCATGGTAGGTGCCTTAACACCCTTTGCCGCCGCCGCAATTGCCCCTAAGGCCACGCAATCCCCAGACAGGCGATATCATGAGCGAAACAGTATCCTTCGGTTACGAGGAAGTGACCCCCGACGAGAAGACCGCCCGCGTCGGCGCGGTCTTTTCCAGCGTGGCGGCCAGCTACGATGTGATGAACGATGCGATGTCGGGCGGGATGCACCGCTTGTGGAAGGACCGCTTCGTGCGCCGGGTCAAACCGCAGCCGGGCGAGGCGATTCTCGACATGGCCGGCGGCACCGGGGACATTGCCTTCCGGATGGTCGGGCGTGGCGCAGACGTGACCGTGGCCGATATCAACCAGGACATGCTCGATGTCGGGGTTGAGCGGGCGGTGGAGCGCGGACTGACCGGGCTCACCTGGTCGTGCCAGAATGCCGAGCAACTGACGTATCCTGCGCGCACTTTCGACGCCTATACGATCGTATTCGGCATCCGCAATGTGACCCATATCGACCGGGCCCTGGCCGAGGCATACCGGGTGCTGCGCCACGGCGGGCGCTTCTTCTGCATGGAATTCTCCACCACTGACTGGCCGGGGTTCAAGCAGGCTTATGACGTCTATTCGCACAAGATCATGCCGAAGATGGGCAAGATGATCGCGGGCGACGAGGACAGCTATCGCTATCTCGCCGAATCGATCCGGCGGTTCCCCAGGATGCCGGAATTCAAGGGCATGATCCGCGCTGCCGGGTTCGAACAGACCCGGGTGGAGCCCATTCTCGGCGGCGCGGTCGCGATCCATTCGGGTTGGAAGATCTGAGCGCGTGACAAGCCCAAGGACCCATCTCTTCCGCCTGCTCACGTGGGGCCGCACCCTTGCCCGGCACGGGGCCCTGCGCGGGATCGAGAACGATCCCAATACCCCTGCGCCGGTCAAGCGGCTGGCCCGGATCGCCCGGTTCGGCACGGTCCAGCCGCGCGTGCCGGACTATGCCGGTGCGTTCCAGGATATCGGCCCGGCTGCGATCAAGCTGGGGCAGACGCTGGCCACCCGCCCCGATCTGGTGGGCGAGGAAGCGGTGCACAACCTGCTCGGCCTGCAGGACAGCCTGCCGCCCGTGCCGTTTGCCGAGATTCGCGCGGCGATTGAGTCGAGCTTCGGCCAGCCGCTCGAGGCGCTTTACAGCCATGTCGAGGAGGAGCCGGTCGGCGCGGCGTCCATCGCCCAGGTCCACAAGGGCGTGACGATCGAGGGCCGCCAGGTTGCGATCAAGGTGCTGCGCCCCGGCATCCGCGAAAAGTTCGCCCGCGATATCGATACTTACGAATGGGCCGCCGCCCATCTCGAGGCATTGGGCGGGGAGGCACAGCGGCTGCGCCCGCGCCTGACCATCGCCAACTTCAAGCGCTGGACCTTGCGCGAGCTGGACCTGCGGCGCGAAGCGGCTTCGGCCAGCGAGCTGGCGCAGGCGATGCGGGCCATCCCCGGCTACCATATCCCCGAGATCGACTGGGACCGGACCAATGGCCGGGTGATGACGATCGAATGGGTCGACGGGGTGAAGATTTCCCGGCGCGAGGAGCTGGTGGCGGCAGGCCACGACCTGCCCGATCTGGCCCAGCGGCTGGTGCTGGCGTTCCTGACCCAAGCCATCAGCGCCGGATTCTTCCATGCCGACATGCACCAGGGCAACCTGTTCGTGCGGGCCGACGGCACCATTGTCGCGATCGACTTCGGGATCATGGGCCGGATTGACCGGCGCGCGCGGATGTGGCTGGCGGAGATCCTCTTTGGCCTCACCACCGGCAATTATCGCCGCGTGGCCGAGATCCACTTCGAGGCGCAATATGTGCCCAGCTATCACAATGTCGACGAGTTCGCGACCGCGCTGCGCGCCGTGGGCGAGCCGATGCGGGGCAAGCCGGTCAGCGAACTGAGTGTCGGCCAGATGCTCGACGGGCTGTTCGCGATCACCCGCGATTTCGACATGAAGACCCAGCCGCACCTGCTGCTGCTGCAGAAGACGATGGTCATGGTCGAAGGGATTGCGACCCAGCTCGATCCGCAGATCAACATGTGGGATGTGGCCGCCCCGTTCGTGCGCAACTGGATCCGTGACGAACTCGGCCCCGAATCCGCGCTGGCCGACCGTATTCGCGAGGATACCGAGACCCTGCTGCGCATCCCCGCGCTGGTCCGCCGGCTGGAGGAACAGTATCCGCCCAAGGGCGGCGCGCCCGAACCGCCGCCTTTGCCGGACATCGAACTGATGTGGGACAAGCGCGCGCGGACCGAACGGCGCTGGCCGGGTTATCTGCTGGCCGCCGCTATCGGCGGCGCGGCAGTGGCGGCGGCGCTCTGGTCAGGCTGGGGGGCCTAGTCAGCCTGGCAGGCTGAGCCGGCCTCAGGTCTGCGGGTGGGGCAGCACCCGGCTGGCGATCAGCAGCAGGATGACCATGACCGCCTCCACCAGCATCGGCTGCCAGTAACCGTCCCAAGGGCCGTCCACGGCCAGCCCGACGAACCGGCCCACCAGCGCCACGCCGAACAGGCCGGCCGGAACCAGCAGCAGGTCCCCGTTGCGGCGCCAGGCGCCCACCATCATGCAAACGGACCCCACCACGAAGAACGCGGTCATGTCGGCCCTGATCGAGGCCAGACCCTGAGCGGTAGTGGGGGTGAGGCCGAAGTCCGTGCCTGCGGCCACGGGATCGAGCAGGAAGCCCAGGCCAATGAACAGGAACAGCAACCCTGCGGCGAAAATCAGCCCGGTCAGCACCAAACGCATCCGTAGTCTCCCCATTTCGCGGGCAGGTTACCAAGACGATAGGGATAAGTCGCCAGACAAAATTATCCCTGTGCCCGGCAAGGGATGGCCGACGGGGCTGGCGCGAACGGGTGTGCGCGGTTAACCATGCCCCTGCTCAACATCGGGCAATGAGGGGACGGGTCAGGATGACGCCCACGGCGGGCATGGCAGTGGCCAGGGCAGGAGCAGGCGGGTGACCGGAACGGGTTATCCGCGCATCCTGCTGGTGGTTGGCGGCGGGATTGCCGCCTACAAATCGTGCGAGCTCGTCCGCCTGATCCGCAAGGGTGGTGGCACGGTGACCTGTGTGCTGACCGAGGGCGGGGCCAAGTTCGTGACGCCGATGGCGCTCGCGGCGCGCG
>NCJP01000242.1 GCA_002278985.1 Erythrobacter sp. 34-65-8 | reverse complement strand
GGTTGGGGGTGGAGAGGACCAGCAAGCCGCCGGGTGCCAGCCGTGCCGCCAGCGCGGCGATGAACGCGCGCTTGTCAGCAACGTGTTCGATCACCTCCATCGCGGTGACGAGGTCGAACTGGCCAATGTCGAGCGCACCGACCTCGCCTGCCATGTAGCGCACATCGAGCCCGGAACCTTCGGCATGGGCAGCGGCGGCGGCGACATTTTCCGGCGCGGCGTCAACCCCGGTCACACTCGCACCGAGCCGGGCCAGCGGCTCGCACAGCAATCCTGCGCCGCAGCCGACATCGAGCGCGCTCTTGCCAGCGAGCGGCTTGCCGGAGGCGGGGGACAGGGCCCAGTGCCAGTCGATCGCGTCGCGCAGGAAGCCCAGCCGCACTGGGTTCAGGCGGTGGAGCATGGCCGAGGAACCCTTCGGATCCCACCATTCGCGCGCCAGCTGGCCGAAATGGGCGGCCTCTTCCGGGCGGATGGTTGTGGCGCCTGTAGAATTGCTACGCGTGTGCGTGGTTGCATCGGTCATGCCTGATGGCTAGCAGCACCCACGCATAGCATCCAGCACGGAGACGCCCGCTTGGCCCGTATCGTGATGAAATTTGGCGGCACATCGATGGCCGGGACCGAGCGCATTCGGCGCGTGGCCCAGATCGTGCGCCGCCAGCAGGCCGCCGGACACGAGGTCGCGGTGGTCGTTTCGGCCATGGCAGGCGAGACCGACCGGCTGGTGAACTTCTGCCGCGAGGCCAACCCGCTCTATGATCCGGCTGAGTATGACGTGGTGGTGGCGAGCGGCGAGCAGGTCACCTCCGGCCTGCTCGCGCTCACCCTGCAAGCCCTGGGGTGCAAGGCGCGGAGCTGGCTCGGCTGGCAATTGCCGATCCGCACGATCGAGGCCCATGCCAAGGCCCGGGTGGACGAAATCGATGCCGAAGCGCTGATCGCCTCGATGCAGGCAGGCGAGATCGCGGTCATCCCCGGATTCCAGGGCGTATCTGCCGCAGGCCGGGTGACGACGCTGGGGCGCGGCGGGTCGGATACAAGCGCGGTCGCCGTGGCCGCTGCCATCAAGGCTGACCGGTGCGACATCTACACCGATGTCGACGGGGTCTATACCACCGATCCGCGCATCGTCGCCAAGGCGAAGAAGCAGAAGGCGGTGACGTACGAGGAAATGCTCGAACTGGCTTCGGTAGGGGCCAAGGTGCTCCAGACCCGCTCGGTCAGCCTGGCGATGAAGGAAGGGGTGCGCGTGCAGGTGCTCTCCAGCTTCCTGGGCGACGATGCCGTGCCTGCCGACGAACTGCCCGGCACGATGATCGTGTCGGAAGAGGAAATGGACCAATTGGTGGAGAAGGGCGACATGGAACGCCAGCTTGTGACCGGGATCGCGCACGACAAGAACGAGGCCAAGGTCATCCTCACCCGGGTGCCCGACCGGCCCGGCGCGGTCGCCAACATCTTCGAACCGCTCGCCGCCGCGAGCATCAATGTCGACATGATCATCCAGAACGTCGGCCGCGACAAGGGCGAGACCGACGTGACCTTCACTGTGCCGCAGGCGGATCTTGCCCGCGCGCAGGCGCTGCTGGAGGACAAGCGCGACGTGATCGGGTTCAACCGGATCATCACCGACAGCAAGATCGCCAAGATCAGCGTGGTCGGCGTCGGCATGAAAAGCCATGCGGGCGTCGCCAGCACCATGTTCCGCGCGCTGTCCGACCGGGGCATCAACATCCAGGCCATCTCCACCAGCGAGATCAAGGTCAGCGTGATGATCGACGAGGACGAAACCGAACTCGCCGTCCGCGTGCTGCACACCGCCTATGGCCTCGATGCTGCGGATGAGGCGGCCTGAGCTTGGCGCACACCGCCACCATCCTCCTGCTCGGCTCGGGTGAGCTGGGGCGCGAGTTTGTCATTTCGGCCAAGCGGCTGGGTGCGCGGGTGATTGCCTGCGACGCCTATGACAATGCGCCCGCAATGCAGCTGGCGGATGGCCGCGAGGTGTTCTCCATGCTCGATGGCGCGGCGCTGCGCGCAGTCGCCGAGAAGCACCGGCCCGACTATATCGTGCCGGAGATCGAGGCGATCCGCACCGAGGTGCTGGCTGAGCTGGAAGCGGAGGGCTTCAACGTCGTCCCGTCTGCCCGCGCGACCCAGCTGACTATGAATCGCGATGCGATCCGCGACCTGGCGGCGGGCGAGCTGGGTCTGGCCACCTCGCGCTATCGTTATGCCGAAAGCCTGGCCGAAGTGAGCGAGGCGGCGGCCTTCACCGGCTTCCCGTGCGTGATCAAGCCGGTCATGTCCTCCAGCGGCAAGGGCCAGAGCAAGGTCGACGGGCCGGACGGTCTTGCGGGCGCGTGGGATTATGCCGTGGCGGGAATGCGCGGCGACCGGGCGCGGGTGATCGTCGAGCAGTTCGTCGATTTCGACTACGAGATCACCCTGCTGACCGTGCGCCATGCAGGCAAGGACGGGGCGGGCGGGATCACCTTCTGCCCGCCGATCGGCCACCGG
>NCJP01000001.1 GCA_002278985.1 Erythrobacter sp. 34-65-8 | reverse complement strand
CTGGCGAACCATCAGCGGCGCAGCTCCGAGGTGGGGGGCTGAGGCTTGGGGGTCGGGATCGCGGTGCTGGTGGCGCGGGCCAGCACGGTACCGTCCTCCGCCAGCAGTTCCCCTTCGAGGAAGATCACCCGCCGCCCGGCGCGGATCACCCGGCCCTTGCCGGTGATGGTGGCGCCGGTGGGGATCAGCTGCAGCAGCGTCATGTTGAGGTCGAGATTGAGCGGCGCCTGCTCGCCCCCGGTCATCGCGACATAGGCATAGCCCATCACGTCATCGAGATAGCCCGCCACCAGGCCGCCCTGCACGCCGCCGCGCCAGGTGGTCATTTCGCGCCGCACCTCGAACCGCATGGTCGCAGTGCAGCTCTCCTCGTCGTAGCTCACGAACGAGGAACCGAGCAGCGCGGAGTGGGGGGATTCCCCGTCTTCGCTGCTGAACAGGCCTGGGCTCACCGATCCGTCACTCACAGGGTCCGCTCACGCTCCTCGATCTCGAACACTTCGAGCATGTCGCCCGCCTTGATGTCGTTGGTGTCGCTCAGCACGACGCCGCATTCGAGCCCGGTGCGGACTTCATCGACATCGTCCTTGAAGCGCCGCAGCGACTGGATGGTGGTAGCCGACACGATGACATCCTGGCGGGTAAGGCGCGCGTGGAGGCCCTTGCGGATAATGCCTTCCAGCACCAGCAGCCCGGCAGCCTTGTCCTTCTTGCCCGCAGGGAACACCTGCTTGACCTCGGCCCGGCCCTTGACGTGCTCGATCCGCTCGGGGCCCAACTCGCCGGCCATCTCCTTGGCGATTTCCTCGGTCAGGTGATAGATGACGTCGTAATACATCATCCGCACCTTGTCGCGGTTGACCAGCAGGCGCGCCTTGGGGTTGGGGCGCACGTTGAAGCCGATGATCGGCGCCTTGCTCGCCGCTGCCAGCTGGACGTCACTTTCGGTGATCGCGCCCACCCCGGCATGGAGTATCCGCACCTTGATCAGGTCGTTTGACAGGTTGTGCAGCGCGGTGTTGATCGCCTCCACACTGCCCTGGACATCGGCCTTCACCAGCACCGGGAATTCGACCACATCGCTGGTGAGGTTGGAGAACATGGTGTCGAAGTTGGTCGGCGCCAGCGTGGTGCGTTTCTCGGTTGCCTTCTGCTGCCGGAACGACGCCACTTCGCGCGCCCGCTGCTCGTTCTCGACCACGGTCAGCACATCGCCTGCGCTCGGCACGCCGCCGAGGCCAAGCACCTCGACCGGCATCGACGGCCCGGCTTCCTTGATCTGCTTGCCCTGGTCATCGACCAGCGCACGCACGCGGCCACTTTCTGAACCGACCACGAAGGTGTCGCCCTTCTTCAGGGTGCCGCGGGTGATCAGCACGGTGGCGACCGGGCCGCGGCCCTTGTCAAGCTGGGCTTCGATCACGGTGGCTTCGGCTGCGCGATCGGGCCGTGCCTTCAGTTCCATCAGTTCGGACTGGAGGGCAATCTTCTCGAGCAGCTGATCGAGGCCCATGCCGGTCTTGGCGGAGATCTCGACGTCCTGCACGTCGCCGCTCATCGCTTCGACCATGACATTGTGTTCGAGCAGGCGCTCGCGGATCTTCTGCGGGTTCGCCTCGGGCTTGTCGCACTTGTTGATCGCCACGATCATCGGCACGCCAGCTGCCTGGGTGTGATTGATCGCCTCGATCGTCTGCGGCATGATCCCGTCGTCGGCAGCCACCACCAGCACCACGATATCGGTCACATTGGCACCGCGCGCGCGCATCTGGGTAAAGGCAGCGTGGCCCGGCGTATCGAGGAAGGTGATGGTCTGGCCGTCCTTCGTCTTCACCTGGTAGCTGCCGATATGCTGGGTGATGCCGCCGGCCTCGCCCTTGACCACATTGGTACCGCGCAGCGCATCGAGCAGGCTGGTCTTGCCGTGATCGACATGGCCCATGATGGTGACGACAGGCGGACGCGGACGCTGGGTTTCCTCCGGATCGGCATCCTCGGCGCTGGCAATGTCGACATCGCTTTCGGAAACGCGGGTGATGTTGTGGCCGAATTCCTCGACCAGCAATTCTGCGGTGTCCTGGTCGATCGTCTGGTTGACGGTGACCATCATGCCCATGTTGAACAGGGCCTTGACCAGGTCTGCGCCCTTTTCCGCCATGCGGTTGGCCAGTTCCTGCACCGTGATCGCTTCCGGCACGACCACGTCACGGACCTGCTTTTCACGCGGCGCGGACGAACCGCCACCCTGCATCCGGCGCTCCTTCTCGCGCGCACGCTTGAGCTTGGCGAGCGACATCGCCCGGCGCCCTTCGTCCTCGTTGAGGGCGCGGGTGACGGTCAGCTTGCGGCGCTTGTCGGTATCGACCGCGCGATCGGTGCGCTTGTCGTCCTTCTTTTTCTTGACGTCCTTCTCGACCTTTTCAGGCTTCTTGACCTCCGGCCGGGCGACCGGGGTGAACCGGCGCGGAGCGGGGGCGGCCTCATTCGGGGCAGCTTCGACGGCACCCGCTTCTGCAGCGGCAGCCTCGTCCGCTGCAGCACCCGGCACCGCTTGTCCGGCCGGTGCGACGGCGTCGGGCACCTGGTCGGCTGCCTCGGCGGCTTCCTCACCGGCCTTGCGATTTTCCTCGGCGCGGCGACGCTCTTCCTCAGCGGCACGGCGGGCTTCTTCTTCCTCGCGCTTGCGCGATTCCTCGGCCTGACGCAGGCGATCTTCCTCGGCCTCGCGCTGGAGGCGGGCAACGCGTTCCTGCGGCGTTTCGCCGGACGGGGCCTTGCGCGCGGGCGGCGGCGGTGGCGGCGGCGGAGCAGCCTCGACAGGCGCGGGCGGCGGAGCCGGAGGCGGCGGCGGCGGGGCAGCCTCGGCCGAACCGGGCTTGCCGACGAGCTTGCGACGCTTGACCTCGACCACGACCTTGTTGGTCCGGCCATGGCTGAAGGTCTGCTTGACCTCGCCCGGCTGGCTGCCCTTCAAGGTCAGCGGCTTGCGGGTGCGGGGGGTTTCACTGTCGCTCATAAAACTCGTCAATCCTTCAAAATCTTGTCGTCTGCCACCGGCTTTTCGGCCCGGTCGGCATTCTCGCGCACAGCAACGGGTGCGTCGGCTTCAGCGGCTTCGGCAACGGGATCATCGCCCAGAAAATGCATCAGGCGCTCCAGCACCTGGTTGACCCGCCCGGCCGCCCTGTCGTCAGCCAGCGCGAGGTGGACGACATTGTCGCGGCCCAATGCCACAGACAGAGCCATCCGGTCCAGAGGCAAGGTGACGCCTTGTTGCCCGGTCCCTTCGGCATCGCGGCCAACCCGCCATGCCTGGTCGAGCTTGCGGCTGCCGTCGGCGCTGGCATCGCTGGCATGGAGCAGCAGGCTGATCATGCCAGCCCGGGCCTGTTCAGCAATCCGGTCTGACCCCATCACCACGTGCCCGGCGCGCAATTCCAGGCCGAGCCGGTCCAGGAAAGCGCGGGTCAATGCCGCTTCGATCCGCTCAGGCAGGTCATCGGGCACGGTCAGCGCCGCGCCCTTGAATGCCCGCGCCAGCGCACCGCGCAGCTTGCCCCCACCTTTGCCCGCTTTCATCGCGGCCTCGAGCTCGCGCCGGGAGACGCCGAGCCAGGCCCCCCGCCCGGGCGCCTTCGCCAGCGGGTCGGGCAGGACCAGGCCGTCCGGCGAAATGGCCAGCCGCAGCAGCGCCTGGCGAGAGCCATGCTCTCCGGTCAGGACACACTTTCTCTCCGGATCAGCCGGGGCTGATCCGCGCTGTCCGGGCTGCGTGCGCCCGTCAGTGCTGGCGGAACCTAGCGGCTCATTGTGAGGAATCCGCATCGGCGGCCTCCTCGGTTGCTGGTCCGGATTCCGGCTCAGCTGTTGGCGCGGCAACCGCTGCCGGCTCTTCATCCTCGAACCAGTGCGCGCGGGCTGCCATGATGATCTCGTTGCCCTGTTCTTCGCTGAGGCCATATTCGCCCAGCACGCCGCCCTTGTCCTGCTCGCGCGGAGCCGGGCGCCGCATCGGCGGGCCTTCGGCGGGGTTGTTGCGGCGGCGGGGAGCCTCGCGCTTCTTGGCGATGAGTTCGTCAGTGGCGAGATCGGCCAGGTCGTCGAGCGTCTTGATGCCCGCCTTGCCCAGCGTGACCAGCATCTGCTCGGTCAGGTGCGGCAATTCGACGAGGCCGTCTTCCACGCCAAGCGCCTGGCGCTCTTCGCGGGCGGAGGCCTCATGGCGCTCCAGCGCTTCGGCGGCACGGGTTTGAAGTTCCTCGGCCAGTTCCTCGTCAAATCCTTCGATCGCCGCCAGTTCGGCCACGTCGATATAGGCCACTTCGACCAGTTCGGCGAAGCCTTCAGCGACCAGCAGCTGGCTGAGCGTTTCGTCAACGTCGAGTTCTTCCTCGAACATCTTCGACCGCTCGGCGAATTCCTTCGACCGCTTTTCCGAGGCTTCTTCCTCGGTCATGATGTCGATCTGGTGGCCGGTCAGCTGGCTGGCGAGGCGCACGTTCTGGCCGCGGCGACCGATGGCGAGGCTGAGCTGGTCGTCCGGCACCACCACTTCGATCCGCCCCTCGTCCTCGTCTAGCACGACGCGGGCGACAGTGGCAGGCTGGAGGGCGTTGACCACAAACGTTGCGGTGTCTTCGCTCCAGGGGATGATGTCGATCTTTTCGCCCTGCAATTCCTGCACCACCGCCTGAACACGGCTGCCCTTCATGCCGACGCAAGCGCCAACCGGGTCGATGCTGGAATCGCGGCTGATCACGCCGATCTTGGCACGGCTGCCCGGATCGCGGGCTGCGGCCTTGATTTCGATGATGCCGTCATAGATTTCGGGCACTTCCTGCGCGAACAGCTTCTTCATGAATTCCGGATGCGCCCGGCTGAGGAAGATCTGCGGGCCGCGGTTGTTGCGTTCCACCTTGGTGATCAGCGCGCGGACGCGCTCTCCGGTCCGGGCCGCTTCGCGCGGGATCTGCTGGTCACGGCGGATCACGCCTTCCGCACGGCCGAGGTTGACGATAACGTGGCCGAATTCGACCGACTTGATCACCCCGGTGATGACTTCGCCCTGGCGATCCTTGAACTCTTCGAACTGGCGCTCGCGCTCGGCATCGCGGACCTTCTGGAAGATCACCTGCTTGGCGCTCTGCGCGTCGATCCGGCCCAGGTCCACCGGCGGCAGCGGATCGACGATGAAGTCACCTAAGGTGGCGCCGGGCTGAAGCTTCTGCGCCTGCTCGACCGAAATCTGCTTGAAGTAGTCTTCGACGTCCTCGACCACTTCGACCACGCGCCACAGGCTGAGATCGCCCGTCAGCGGATCGAGCTTGGCGCGAATGTCGTTCTCGGCACCGTAACGCGAACGGGCGGCCTTCTGGATCGCCTCTTCCATCGCTTCGATGACGATCGCCTTGTCGATCATCTTTTCCGTGGCAACCGAGGTCGCAATCGCGAGCAGCTCGGCCTTGTTGGCGGAAATTGCACTGGCCATCAGTCGTCAGCCTTCTCTTCGTCGTCGGTTTCTACAATGTCCTCGACCCCGGTGGTGTCGATCGGTCTGGTCGCGGCAATCAGCGCGTCGGTAAGGACGAGCTGGGCCGAATGAATCTGTGCCAGCGGCACGGTGATGGCACCAGCCTTGCGGTCGGTGATCATGACAGCATCACCCTCGATGCCCTCGAGATTGCCGCGCAAGGACCGCTGCCCGTCCCACGCCTTGTCCATGGCGATCCGGGTTTCGTGACCCGCCCAGCGGGCAAAATCCTGCGGACGGGTCAGCGGGCGGTCAATGCCGGGGCTGGACACCTCGAGGTGATAAGCGCCTTCGATCAGCACTTCGCCCGCTTCCTCGGCCGCGTCGATCACGTCGGAGACGCGGCGGCTCAGGGCCGCGCACTGATCGATGACCAACTGGCCGGTGGCCGGATCTTCCGCCATGATCTGCAGCGCCATGCCGCCGTCACCGGCTTCCGAGGGCATCATCTTCACGCGCACGAGATCAAACCCGAGCGCATTCGCTTCCGGTTCGATCAATTGGGCAAGGCGCGCGATATCGGCCACTCGGTCTTTCCGTTCAGGTGCATTGCCGCAAAGGCGAGCGGTGCCGGCCCCGTATGGCGCCAGCCCCTCTTCTGCCATCGACAATGTCGGGATGAGCGCCAGATAGGCGCGTGGCCCTTCCGATGCAAGCGCTAGTTTGCGTCGGCAGGAGCGCTGGAACCGACTTAGCCCGGGGTTGCCAGATGGGAGATCACGATCATCGTCACCACCGCCGCAATGATAGCATATCCACGCACGCGGCCATGGCGCAGATCGCCCATCAGCTGGCGCATCCGATCCGCCTGGGCCCGGCCACTCGATCGTGCCAGCGGCCAGACCAGCAGCATGAGGACCGGAACGGCCACCAGCGCCGCCCAGGGAGGGAGACTATCCATGTGCCAGGTGGCTCAGGCCCATGCGGTCAGGGCTTGCAGAAGTTCTCGGCCTGGCGGTCCATCTCGTCGAGCCGGGCAGCATCGCGGTCAGCCGTGCCCTGGTCAATGGCCTGGTCCCATGCTTCCTGCGCCATCTGGGTGAAGCGTTCGCACTGGTCCCGCCTGACTTCGGCCTGCGTGGCCGCAACCTGCTGGTTGATGCTCTGCCCGCCGAGCGAATCCATCGGCTGATTCATGGCGTCCTCGACATTGCGGGGAGCAGACACGCTGTATGCGACAGCTGCCGCAATCCACGCCGTGGCGGCAAGCCCTACCAGTCCCTTGATGATATTCATGCCAAGCTCCCCTGCATATCGCGGGCGAGAATAGCGGGAAAATGGTTAAATTCTTCTGAGCGTTACTCGCTGAGACCGTGCTTTTTGATGCAGTGGCGCAGCTGATCGTAACTGAGGCCGAGCGCCCTGGCGGTCTGGCGCTGGTTCCAGCGGTGCTTGCCCAGAGCATGCTCGAGGATGGTGCGTTCATGTGCGTCGACCGCGGCGCGCAGGTCACCGATGCTGTCGAGCTCGGTCGGGGCAGGCATGGATGGTGCGGCGAGGGCCGCGCCATCGCGCCGGTCCTCGGGCGTGCGGGGCACGGGCGTGAGCGGCTTCCACGGGGAATCGAACGGATCGAACTGGACATGGGCAATCGGCTCGTCCCAGTCATCCCAGCGATAGACCGCGCGCTCGATCACGTTGCGCAGCTCGCGCACATTGCCGGGCCAGGGGTATTCGTCGAGCTGCCGGGCGACATGCGGGGCAAATCCGGGCCAGCCCTGCCAGCCCAGTTCCGCCGCCATGCGCCGTCCGAAATGGTCGGCCAGCACCTCTACGTCCCCCTCGCGCACCCGCAGCGGCGGCAAGGTGATGACCTCGAAGCTGAGCCGGTCGAGCAGATCGGGCCGGAACTCACCCCGCTCGGCCTTGGCGGGAAGGTCCTCGTTGGTGGCCGCGACGATCCGGACATCGACCCGCATCGCACGATTGGAGCCGATCCGCGTCACTTCACCATATTCGACCGCGCGCAGGAGCCGTTCCTGCGCGGCCATGCTCAGCGTGCCCAGTTCGTCGAGAAACAGGGTGCCTTTGTCGGCTTCCTCGAACCGCCCGGCGCGGGTTCTGGTAGCTCCGGTGAAAGCGCCCGCCTCGTGCCCGAACAGTTCGGCTTCGATCAGCGTTTCAGGCAGCGCAGCGCAGTTCATGGTGACCAGGGGTTCACCCCAGCGGGAAGAGAGGCGATGCAGACGTTCGGCGATCAGTTCCTTGCCCGTCCCGCGCTCGCCGATCACCAGCACCGGGCGCCCCATAGGCGCGGCGCGGCTGGCCCGCTCGACCGCATCGAGGAAAGCCCCCGACTGCCCGATAAAGTGCTGTGCCCGCTCCATAACCAAGGCATAGGAAATTTTCCCGATAGTTGGCAATATGCGCCAGCATGTCGTTCGTCGAAAACCTCCAAAACGGCGGATTTGCGTGCCTCTTCCGGTTTGGCACGCTGCTTGCTCATAGGTGAACAAGACGCTGAGCCCCACGCTGAACACCACAGCGGGCAGCACCGATCAGGAGGTTTTGACCATGTATGACAGCCGCTTCTTCCAGTCCAAGCTGGGTCAGGCCGCAATCGCCAGCGTAGCCGCGATGGCCGCGTTCGTGGCCCTCAGCAGCCAGATCCAGGCGAGCCCGGCGCTGGCCGCCACGATCCACTGCGAAACGGTCGAGCTGGCATGACCCGCCCGATCGATCATGACCCCCTCGGGCCGGAGCGGAGCCCCCCGTCTTCGGATGGCGCTTCGGCCCGTTCCCCCCGCGCCTCCCGGCTTGACGACGAGGTCGAACGGCTGCGCCGCAGTCCGACGCCGACCCAGCAGGGCGAACGGCGCGATCGCGGCCAGCGCGATCCCTTCCCCGATTTTTCGTTCAACGGAGTACCCTTGATGGGCATTTTCAGCCGCACCCGTGACATCATCGCCGCCAACTTCACCGACATGCTCGACAAGGCCGATGATCCGGCCAAGATGATCCGGATGATCATCCTCGAGATGGAGGAAACACTGGTCGAAGTGCGCGCCAGTGCCGCCCGGACGATTGCCGACCAGAAGGAAATGCACCGCCACACGGTCAAGCTCGACCGGCTCCAGGCAGACTGGGCCGAAAAGGCCCAGCTGGCACTGAGCAAGGACCGCGAGGACCTGGCCCGCGCCGCCCTGGTGGAAAAGAAGAAGGCGGCCGATATGGCCGACCAGCTCAAGGCCGAAATCGCCGTGCTCGACGATGCGCTGCGCGCCTACGAGCAGGACATCGCCAAGCTGCAGAACCGCCTGCGCGAGGCCCGCAGCCGCCAGACCGCCATCGCTGCCCGGCTCGAAAGCGCGGAAAACCGCGTCAAGCTGCGCAGCCTGATGACCAACGAGCGGGTGGACGAGGCGCTGACCCGGTTCGACCAGCTCGAACGGCGGGTCGATTACGCCGAAGGCCGCGCCGAGGCCCTGTCGATTGCTGACGGTTCGGGCAAGCCGAGCTTGTCGGACGAGATTGCCGCGCTCGAAAGCGCCGACAAGATCGATGACGAACTGGAACAGATGAAGCGCGCGCTGGGCCTCAGCGACGACGCCAAGAAAGGGGAATAAGCCATGGAAGAGGTCATGCTCGCCCTGGTGATCTGCGTCGGCCTGCCGTGGGTCGTGCTGCACTACATCACCAAGTGGAAGACCGCCGCCACCATCACCACCGATGACGAGGTGCTGCTGGATGAGCTCTACAACCTGGCCAAGCGCCTCGACGAGCGGATGGACACGGTCGAGCGGCTGGTCGCCGCCGACAACTCCGATTTCCGCCCGGCCCGGCTCGTCCACGACCAGGAAGCCGACAACCAGCAGCTGCGCGAACTCGACCGCCTGCTCGCCGAAGCCAAGGGAGGCAAGAAATGACCAGCCCGCGCACCACGCTCTACAAGGATCCCTTCAACCGCAAGATCATGGGGGTCTGCGCCGGGATTGCCGATTATACCGGGGTCAACGCGCTCTGGGTCCGCCTCGGGGCAATTGCCCTGACCGTGATGGGCGCAGCGCCCCTGATCATCCCGGGTTATTTCATCGCCGGCCTGCTGCTGAACAAGAAGCCGGCCCACCTCTATGTCGACCCGGAAGAGCAGAAGTACTGGCAGGGCGTGCGCCAGAGCCCGAAGCGGACCGCGCGCGAAATCCGCAGCCGGATGCGCGACATCGACCGCCGCCTGGCCGACGTCGAAACCTATTACGTCAGCAGCAACCCGCGCCTGAACGCCGAAATCGAGCGGCTGCGCTGATCTGAAATTCGAGAAGGGGAATACCAATGGAAGGCATAATGGCTCTGATGATCCCGATCATCGCGCTGTCGATCCCGATCGTCGCGATCTGGACCAAGCACCAGCAGAAGATCGCGGAAATGCAGATCAGCAAGACCGCCGAACACACCGCTGAAAAGGCCGCCCAGTACGCCAGCAAGATGCAGGCGCTGGAAGACCGGGTGCGGGTGCTGGAACGCATCGTCACCGACGGCGGCTATGATGTTGCCACCCAGATCGAGGCCCTGCGCGATACCCGCCGGGTCGATGAGGCTGGCGCCGGTGTGCCGCTCGGCCTTCACAGCAAGGAGCGCGTGTGATGGAATTCGCCCAGATCGCGCCTTACCTCGGCTGGCTCATCAGCGCCGGTTTCCTGCTCGGTGCGGGCGGCATTTTCGCCACGGTCCACACCACCCGGATGAAGATCAAGAACGGTTATCCGCTGGAAGGCATGTGGGGCCAGTCGCTGAAGCCCGGCATGACCAGCGAAGCCCAGCAGCGCGTCACCCTGCTCACCCAGGAAAACGCGCAGCTGCGTGCTGAACTGGGCAGCCTGAAGGACCGGCTCGCCAATGTCGAACGGATCGTCACCGATGGCGGCTTCCACCTGACGCACGAGATCGAGAAGCTCCGCGGAGAGGGGAAAGTCCAATGAGCTTCTGGACCGCCATGGTGATCATTGCGGCGATCATCGGCTTCGTCGAGCTCCAGAAGTCTCGCAATGCCAGCCGCACAGCCCGCAGCGAGACAGGGCCAGCCGCCCTGCCGGACGACAGCGAGATGCGCCGCGAACTCACCGATCTGCGCGAGCGGATCAAGGTGCTGGAACAGATCACGGTCGAGGGCCGCGAGGCCCGGGCCATTGCCGAGGAGATCGAGCGGCTGCGCGACCGGTAAGGCGCCAGGGCTCGAGGAGGAAGGGAGCAGTGCACATGAGCGAACCGGTCATTTTCGCCGCCACTTCGCTGCTGGGGATCACCATCGTCGTTATTGCCATGCTGCAAGGCTGGCAGGGCTGGCTGCGCTACAAGGAGCGCGAGCTGGAACGGGCGGTCGGTCCGCAGCGCGAACTTGAAGGCGGCTCGGCCGTCGGCGCGGCGCGGATCGAGCTGGCTGACCTCAAGGAACGCATCCGCAAGCTGGAAGCCATCGCCAGCGGAGTGGACCTGTGAGCGCCGCGCGCGATACCGCCACCCAGGCCGGGATCGGCCTCGGCAGCGCGATTGCAGTGGCGATCAGCTGGAGCCTGCACCAGTCGATCATCTGGGCCATCATCCACGGCTTCTTCGGCTGGTTCTACGTGATTTACCATGCCTTCACGCGGCCCGGCGGGCTGTCCGGCTGACGATTGCCCCTTTCGCCGCGCGCACGGCATCCCTACCTGCGCAGCCATGCGCACACTGGATGACATCCTCGAAGAGTACGAGTTCCTCGATGGCGACGAACGCTATCGCCTGCTGATCGAGCTCGGCCGCGAGCTGGAGCCGATGCCCGACGCGCTCAAGACCGATGCCACGCTGGTGCGCGGCTGTTCGGCCAGTGTCTGGGTCTATCCCACCGGCGAGCCCGGGCAGCTCCACTTCCTGGCTGACAGCAATGCCGCAATCACCAAGGGCATCGTCGCCCTGGTGATAGCAGCGGTTCAGGATCGCCCGGCTAACGACGTCGCCGATATGGACGTAACCGCCACCCTCGCCCCGTTCGACCTTAAAAACCAGCTTTCCTCAAACCGGACGCAAGGCGTGCCCAATATGATCGCGCTGGTGCGCGAACACGCAGCCCGCATCGCGGCCGCCTGAGATGCGGCCCCTCTACACCGCCGGGGGGTTTACCGCGCTGGGGCTCGCGGCGGTCGGGGCTTTCCTGCCGATCATGCCGACCGTGCCGTTCCTGCTGGTAGCGGTGTTCTGCTTTGCCCGCAGCAACCCGGCGTGGGAGCAAAAGATCCTCGGCCACCCGCACTGGGGGCCGCAGGTGCGTGACTGGCGCGAGCGGCGGGCGATCAACCGCCGGGCCAAGGTCATGGCAATCGGCGCGATGAGCGTGGGCGCGGTGTTCACCTGGTTCACCCTCGGCCATCCGTGGGTGTGGATTTCGGTGACGATCCTGGTGCTGTGCGGCGGCTGGATCGCCACGCGCAACGAGTAGTCAGTCGACCGCCGCTTCGCGCACCACGGCCACGCCGGCCTCGCGCTGCAGCTTCAGTTCCTGCTTCAGCCGGGCCGGATCGCGCGCGAACAGGAAGCCGAAGCTGACCCCGCCTTCCTTGCCGATCGTCGCATGGTGCAGCTTGTGCGCCTGGACCAGCCGCTTGGCATAGCCGCGCTTGGGCACCCAGCGGAAATAGCGCTGATGGACCAGGCCATCGTGCACCAGCGTGTAGATTATCCCGTAGAACAGAATGCCCAGGCCAACCCACGTGCCCGGCAGCCATGCGCTCTCGCCCAGCACCAGCGGGCTGCCCACGGCGAACATCGAAATGCTCATTACTGCGCCCACGATACCGTAAAGGTCGTTCTTTTCCAGCAGGTTGTCATGCGGCTCGTGATGATCGCGGTGCCAGCCCCAACCCCAGCCGTGCATGATGTACTTGTGGCTGCTCCATGCGACCACTTCCATCGCCAGCACGGTGGCGACAACAATCAGCGCAGGAATCAACCAGTCAGACATGGCCGGGATATAGGTTACTTCTCGGGCGGGAAAAAGAACGTGCGCAAGTGATCGCCAATCCGGGCCGGCCGCAGGGTTTCCGCGTCAATGCAGCACCACGCGCTGCGGACCTCGGCCAGCACTTCCTCGCCCCGGTGGATCACGGTGTGGTAGAAGGCCCGCGCGCCCTGGAACTGTTCCAGCACGGTGCGGGCAATCACGGCATCGTCAAGGAAGGCCGGTTTGCGATAGGTGATCTCGTGCTTGAGCGCGACCCAGGCCTTGCTGGCGACGTCCTCGGCCGGGGCAATGCCGCGCCAGTGCGCCAACACGGCGTCCTGCACCCAGTTCAGGTACCGGGCATTGTTGACGTGGCCCATGAAGTCGATGTCTTCGGGAAGGACCTTGATCGGGAATGTGAAGGGGGCAGCGGGGGTGTTTGTTGACATGCTTGTCAGTTAGCAGACCCTGGTTGCATAATCATTGTAATTCGCCCCTCCGGCGGCAATTTTTTCGCCGGGGCGGAGCGACCGTGCGGTGGGCTGATCCCGGGCCATTCCCACCAGCACCGCTAGCGCCCGGTCTTGAGCGCGGGCAAGTTTTACCATCTTGCCCGCACTCGCCTGCCGCCCTAGCCCTCCAGCATGGCCAGCCGCCCCCGCACCCTTTACGAGAAAATCTGGGACGCCCACGTCGTGGAAACCCGCGATGATGGAACCAGCCTGGTCTATATCGACCGCCACCTGGTTCACGAGGTGACCAGCCCGCAGGCTTTCGAGGCGCTGCGACTTACGGGGCGCACCGTGCGGCGGCCTGACCTCACACTCGCCGTGCCCGATCACAACCTGCCGACCACGGCCCGGCGCGATTCCGCCGGCCAGCGCATCCCGATTGCCGACCCGCAGAGCGCAGCCCAGCTTGCCGCACTGGAAGAGAATGCGCCTGCGTTCGGCATCCGCTATATCGGTGATGCCGATGCCGAGCAGGGAATTGTCCACGTGGTCGGCCCCGAACAGGGCTTCTCGCTGCCCGGCGCCACCATTGTCTGCGGCGACAGCCACACCGCCAGCCACGGCGGCCTGGGCGCACTCGCTTTCGGGATCGGCACCAGCGAGGTCGAGCACGTGCTCGCCACCCAGACCCTGCTGCTGACCCGCTCGAAATCGATGGAAGTGCGGGTTGAAGGCGAACTCGGCCCCGGGGTAACCCCGAAAGACCTGATCCTCCACGTGATCGGCGTCATCGGCGCTGCTGGCGGCACCGGCCATGTCATCGAGTACCGCGGCCGCGTGTTCGAGACGATGAGCATCGAGGGCCGCCTGACCGTCTGCAACATGAGCATCGAGGCAGGCGCCCGGGCTGGCCTCGTTGCGCCTGACGACCTGACCTTCGCCTATCTCAAGGGCCGTCCGTTCGCGCCCAAGGGGGCTGGGTGGGACGCCGCCGTCGAGTGGTGGCGCAGCCTCGCCACCGATGATGGTGCACTATTCGACAAGAGCGTAGTGATCAACGCCACCGATATTGCCCCCAGCGTAACCTGGGGCACCAGCCCGGAAGACGTGCTGCCGATTACCGGCACGGTCCCGGCGCCTGAAACGTTCGCCGACCCATCCAAGCAGGAAGCGGCCCGCAAGAGCCTCGCCTACATGGGCCTCGAACCCGGCACGCGACTGACCGACATTGCAATCGAGAACGTGTTCATCGGCAGTTGCACCAACAGCCGGATCGAGGACCTGCGCGCTGCCGCTGCCGTGCTGCGCGGCCGGACCAAGGCTCCGGGCATACGCTGGGCCATCGTTGTCCCCGGATCGGGCCTGGTCAAGCGTCAGGCCGAGGACGAGGGGCTGGACAAGGTGTTCACCGCCGCCGGGTTCGAATGGCGCGAGCCGGGCTGTTCCGCCTGCCTCGGCATGAACCCGGACAAAGTGCCGCCGGGCGAACGCTGCGCCTCCACCAGCAATCGCAACTTCGTCGGCCGCCAGGGGCCCGGCGCGCGGACCCATCTGGTCAGCCCCGCGATGGCCGCCGCAGCAGCGGTCACCGGTCGCCTCGCCGACGTGCGCGAACTGGTTGACGGGGGCGCTTGAAGCACCCTCTTGCCACAACAGGCGACAGACACCATGAGTAGCCGATGACCAAGAAAATCTCCGGAAAGGCCGCCATGGGTGCGGCTGCCGTCGGCTCCGCCGCCATCGCTGCTGCGCTGCTCTACGCCTCGCGCCGCAGGGACAAGAAGAACACGCCGACCCAGCCCGGCACGATCCCCTCGGGCGAGCCGCCGGAGACCGATTGATGAAGGCACTGACCAGCGTCGAAGGGCGCGCAATTCCCTTTGGCGCGAAGAACGTCGATACCGACGTGATCATTCCGGCCGAATGGCTCAAGACGATCACCCGTGAAGGGCTCGGGCGCGGGGCGTTCCAGACCGTGCGGGCCCAGCGGGGCAATGTGTTCGACGATCCCGAATATGTCGGCGCGCCGATCCTGATTGCCGGCGACAACTTCGGCTGCGGATCGAGCCGCGAACACGCAGCCTGGGCGCTGCTCGACCTCGGCATCACCGCCGTGATCGCACCCAGCTTTTCGGACATCTTTTCCGGGAACGCCTTCAAGAACGGCATCCTCACCGTGGTGCTGCCGCAGGAGCAGGTTGACCGGCTGCTGGAGGTTGCCCGCGAGCAGCCGATCCACATCGATTTGGAAAGCCAGACCGTTACCACGCCGTTCCAGGACCGCTTCACTTTTGACATCGACCCGTTCCGCAAGGAATGCCTGCTGGGTGGGCTTGATGAAGTCGGCCTGACCATGGCCCGGGACGAAACCATTACCCGCCACGAGCAGAGCCGGACCCGGCATCTGCCCTGGCTGAACAATTTGACGGAGCAAGCTGCATGAAGGCCCTGCGCACCCACGCCACCGGCGGACCGGAAACCCTGGTTCTCGACGAGATCGACACGCCCGAACCCGGCCCCGGCCAGGTGCTGGTGGCGGTCAAGGCCTGCGCGATCAACTATCCCGACACACTGATGATCCGCGATCTCTACCAGTTCAAGCCTGAGCGGCCCTATGCCCCCGGCGGCGAAATCGCCGGGGTGATCGAGGCGCTGGGCGATGGCGTGCAAGGCTATCAGATCGGTGACCGGGTGCTGGCCGGGATCGGCAATGGCGGTCTGGCCGAAAAGGTCTGCGTGCCCGCCAACCGCATGTTCGCCATCCCCGAAGGCGTGCCGTTCGAGAAGGCCGCGAGCCTGCTGATGACCTATGGCACCACCATCCACGGCCTGAAGGATCGCGGCCACATCAAGCCGGGCGATACCGTGCTGGTGCTGGGCGCAGCCGGCGGCGTCGGCCTTTCGGCGGTGGAGTTGGCCAAGGCCTTCGGCGCGCGCGTGGTCGCTGCCGTATCCAGCCCGGAAAAGGGTGAAGTGGCACGCAAGGCCGGGGCAGACGAAGTGGTCGTCTATCCGAAAGACATGATGGACCGTGACCAGTCCAAGGCGCTCGCCAGTGCCTTCAAGGCCGCCTGCGGCCCCGATGGCGCCAACATCGTCTATGACATCGTCGGCGGGCAGTATTCCGAACCGGCCCTGCGCGCGATTGCCTGGGAAGGCCGCTTCCTGGTGGTGGGCTTCCCGGCCGGCATCGCCAAGATGCCGCTCAATCTGACGCTGCTGAAGAGCTGCGACATCGCCGGGGTGTTCTGGGGCGCCTTCACCATGCGCGAACCGGCCAAGTTCCACGCGCAGGTGCAGGAACTGTTCGACCTGATGAAGGCGGGCAAGATCGATCCGCTGGTGTCCGAAACCTTCCCGCTGGCGCGCGGTGGCGAAGCGATTGCCCGGCTGGAAAACAGGCAGGCCGTGGGCAAGATCGTGGTTACCATGGATTAGCATGGAATAGGTTGCCCGCCCGCCTGCTCCGCCCTATCTGCACCGGCAAGAGCCACTGCGCCGTAAAGGGGAACCGCATGACCGATTTCAAAGACCGCGAACGGGCCGAAGAAGCCAAGTTTGCCCTCGATGCCGATACTGCTTTCCGCGTCGCCGCGCGCCGCAACCGCCTGCTGGGCGAATGGGCCGCTGGCGAGATGAACCTCACGGCAGAAGAAACCGATTCCTACCGCAAGGCGGTGGTCCAGGCCGATTTCGAGGAAGCGGGTGACGAAGACGTGATCCGCAAGCTGCTGGGTGATCTGACCGCCGCAGGCTGCGACGTCAGCGAAGCCGAAATCCGCGCCAAGCTGGAGGAAAAGGCCGTCGAAGCCCGCCGCCAGCTGATGAGCGAGAGCTGAGGGCCCGGCCATGCCGATGAGCGCCGCCGAGATCGAAAGCGCGATCACCGATGCCCTGCCGGGCGCGGAAGTCACCATGACCGACCTGGCGGGCGATAACGACCACTGGGCCGCACGCGTGGTTGCGCCGCAGTTCGCGGGCAAGAACCGGGTGCAGCAGCACAAGATGGTCTATGATGCGCTCGGCGGGCGGATGGGCGGAGTGCTACATGCCTTGCAACTGACCACCGCCGCACCCACTTCCTGATGCAACATTCATCCTGAGCGGGAGCCAGTCCATGTCCGACGCCAACGCGCGCATTTCATCCATCGTCAACGGCAGCGATGTCGTGCTGTTCATGAAGGGAACACCGCTGTTCCCGCAGTGCGGTTTCTCCAGCAAGGCAGTGGCGATCCTTGACCATTGCGGCGTCGCCTATGAGAGCGTCGATGTGCTGCAGGATCAGGAGATCCGTCAGGGCATCAAGGCCTTTTCCGACTGGCCGACGATCCCGCAACTCTACGTCAAGGGCGAGTTCCTGGGCGGGAGCGACATCATGATGGAAATGTACGAAGCCGGCGAACTGCAGCAGCTGATGCTGGAGAAGGAAGTCGCCCGCGCCTGATGGCGGGCAAACCTTCGCCTGACAGACAAGAAAAAGGCCCGCTGCCGGATCGGCTGCGGGCCTTTTCCTTTCGGGGAGCGGCACCGGGGACCGGGGTGGTGCGCGCTCTTTGAACTTGGACCATCAGAGACGAACACAGCTTTGCACACCGCGTGCCAGTTATGCCAAAGGCACAGATTGGGCGGGTTTCGATGGTTAACGTCTCAGGCAGGCGGCAAGCAGGTGTAAGACAATTCGACAGGCGGCGCATTTTTGCCGCTTGATGCCTGCGCGAGCCGCCGCCACAGTCGGCAGATGAGCACTCCACCCCAAGCCGTCCAGCCGGACGGTATTCCCGCCGCCACTGTTGTTGTGTTCCGCCATGGCCCGGCCGGCGGCCCCCCCGAACTGCTGATGCTGATCCGTTCACGCAACATGGCTTTCGCCGGCGGGGCAGCGGTCTTCCCGGGCGGACGGGTGGACGAAGCAGACCGGACTTTGGCCCGCACGCTGGGGCACGAGGACGAGGACGAAGCCGCCCACCGCATTGCTGCCGTGCGCGAGACGCTGGAGGAAAGCGGCCTCGCCATCGGCATGGTGGGCGAGATCGACGCCGCCCGTGCCGCCCATGCCCGCATGTTGCTGCTGGAGCAGGGCGAACTGGCGCCGGTCCTCGCGGCAATGGACTGGACGCTCGATCTGGACGCCCTGCTGCCATTCGCCCGCTGGCACCCGATCAACGAGCGCATCCCGCGCGTGTTCGATACCCGGTTCTACCTCGCTGACCTGGGTACCGGCGCGGTCGACGTGACCGTGGATGAGACTGAAAACACCCGCCTTTTCTGGGTTACGGCGCAGCAGGCCCTTGCCCGGGCTGATGCAGGCGAACTGAACGTGATCTTCCCCACCCGCCGCAACCTGGAACGGCTCGCGCGTTTCCCTGACTTCCCCGCCGCCGCGCAGGAATGCGCCGCGATTCCGGTCCGCAAGATTGTCCCGTTCTTCGAGCACCGCGACGGCACACCGTGGATCTGCATTCCGGACGACTGCGGCTATCCGGTCACCGGCGAACCGATCGAAAGCGCGCAGCGGGCCTAGAGTCGCACCAGTGTGAAGCGCACTCGGACCCGCAGGGTCCGCAAGGGCCGACCGGCCGCCCGCAGCGAAGGGCGGCAAAGCCGACCCGGAGCGAGGAAATCGCAGGCCCGGAGGGGTCTGCGAACACAAGAATGGCGCGCCCGGCAGGACTCGAACCTGCTGCCTCAAGATTAGAAGTCTCGCGCTCTATCCAGATGAGCTACGGGCGCGCGCCGGGCCCCGCATTAGCGCGCTTTTCGCGGCCGTCAAAACGCGATAGGCACGCCCCCCATGGACCAGACCCCGATCCGCGTCGAAACCGGCGCCGGTGCCCCGCGCACGTTCCGCCATTTCGACCTGGTGATGGCGGCCTTCGTCGCCATCCTGCTGCTGTCTAACGTCATCGGTGCGGCCAAGCTGGCCGCCATGCCGGTGCCGTTCTGGCCGGAGGGCTGGTGGCCCGCACCCGATGGCCTGTTCGTATTCGGCGCAGGGATCCTGTTCTTCCCGGTCAGCTATGTGATTGGCGACATCCTGACCGAGGTCTACGGCTACGAGCGGGCCCGCCGCTGCATCTGGACCGGCTTTGCCGCACTGGTGTTCATGGCCTTCATGAGCTGGGCCGTGGTCGCCATGCCCCCGGCCGCCAGCTGGACCGGGCAATCCGCTTACGAAAGCGTGTTCGGCCAGGTGCCGCGCATCGTGCTCGCTTCGATCCTGGCGTTCTGGGCGGGCGAATTCGTCAACGCCTTCGTCCTCGCGCGGATGAAGATCTGGACGCAAGGCAAGGCGCTGTGGAGCCGCACGATCGGATCGACCTTTGTCGGGCAGGCGGTGGACAGCGCGATCTTCTATCCGGTCGCCTTCCTCGGCGTGTGGGAGACCCGCGATGTGATCATCGTGATGGTCACCAACTGGGTGCTCAAGGTCGTGTGGGAAGCGGTGCTGACCCCGGTGACTTATGTGGTGGTGGGGCGCCTCAAGCGGTCAGAGGGCGTGGACCTCTACGACACCGCAACCGATTTCTCGCCATTCGCCCGCAGCGACAGGACTTGAACAACGCAAATAAGAAGGGCCGGGATTTCTACCGGCCCTTCCCTCCCCCAACTGACCTCGTGGGTCAGAACTTGGCACCCACCGCGAGGCCGTAGCGCCGCGGATCGAGGGTGAAGATGTTGGTGAACAGACCCGACGAGGCATCGGTCACGTAAAGGCCCGTGGTCGAGTTGCTGTCGAAGATGTTCTGCACGAACCCGCGCACGAACCACTTGTTGTCCGGCCCGTTGAGCTGGATCTGCGCGTTCGCCTGGACGAACGGTTCGATCCGGTTGACGTTGCCATTGAACACGTTGCCGAACTGCTCGCCGGTGAAGGCAAGGTCGAACCGCGGCACCAGGTTCCAGCCGCTGTCGAACTCGTAGGTGTACTGGACACCGACCGAGGCCTTCATTTCCGGCGCCTGGGGCAGCTTGTTGCCCTTCAGGTTGATCTCCACACCCGGGCTCAGCACCTGGATACCGGCCGGCGCATTGGCTTGCAGCGCTGCGCAGATGCCGAACGCCCCGAGCGAGGCGATCCCGCCGTCGGTCGGGAAGGGCGTCGCCCCTCGCAGACCCAGCGTGCTGTTCACTGCACCCACGAAACCGGCTGCCACACCCGGAGCCGGGCCGACCACCGCGCAGTTGGCGCCATTGGTGATGTCCTTGATGATCACCGCGTTCGGGTTGCCACCGCCCGGATCACGCGAGTCGCTGAAGAACTGGTCCCCTGCCACCTGCGCGTTGAGGTAGCTGAAGTTCATGTTGATCAGCCAGGCATCGTCCGGACGGATGATCCCTTCCAGCTCGACCCCCCAGATGTTGGCATCGATCGTATCGTTCACCGCCGTGCGGGCGATGATGCGGCTGAGCTGCAAGTCCTTGTACTTGTAGTAGAAGGCCGTGGCATTCAGCTGCAGTGCGCCATTGGCGAAGGTGTTCTTGCTGCCGATTTCGAAGGCGTCGATCGATTCCGAACCGAAGCTGTCGGGAACGGCGAAGATCGGCTGGAGCGGCGGGTTGATCCCGCCCGATTTGTAGCCGCGCGAGTACGAAGCGTAGAGCAGGTTGTCCGGGGTAATCTCGTAATCGAGCACTGCACGCCCGGTAATCTCGTCAAACCCGACCGAGCGGTTCTGGACGATCTGGTTGCCCGGCGTCCCCGGATCGGCGTCAAACGAACCAACGAACGGCGAAGAAAACGGATCGCCGTCGTTGCTGTAGGGATTGAGGAAGCTCGCCAGCGTCGAACGGGCGGTAATGGATTTCTTGTCGTTGTTGTACCGCAGGCCGCCGGTGAACTTCAGCCGGTCGCTGATGTCGAAATAGACCTCGCCGAACAGCCCGTAGCTCTTGAGCTGGAAGTTCTGCGTGTTGTTGCGGAAGAACGAGGTCGCCAGATAAGATGGCGGCAGGTTGTTGTTCGGATTGGCGTCAACGGCCGTCCCGAACGAGGTGAACGAGCCCAGCAGACCGGTAATGTAGTCGATCGCGAACGCATTCACGAAGTAGCTGTTTTCCAGCACCTTCGAGTCGGCATAGATCCCGCCGACGAGGAAGTTGAACGGCCCGTCAAAGTCGGACGAGATGATCGCTTCTGCCGACCAGCTTTCGTTCTCCTGGTTGGACCGGTCATAGGTCATCGGAACGCTGGAGCAGTTGGAGAACCCCTCGAAAGCGCCGCGTCCATCAAGCCGGGTATCGGAGACGCACAGGTCGCCCGCTGGCCCGTTCGGCATGATGCCCTGGGCAAACGGCCCGAAATAGGCGGGCGAGACATTGGCCGCGAAGAACGCCACCTGGTTCAGCGCCGGTTGCATCCGGGTGCGATTGAGCACGCCGAGGTTGTAATCCTGCCGCGAGTCGACGCTGGTTTCCTGGTAAACCCCGGTCAGGGAGACGTTGATAGCACCGAAGCTGTGCTCGAGGTTCGCCTGGAGGATCATCTCGTCGGCGAAGTATTCCGGCGTGAACGCGGTGCTGACAGTGCGGACATCGTCCGGATCGTCGAACCCGGTGTAGCCATCCGGCCCATAGAGGCTGTTCAGGCCGAACCCGGCCGGGAGACCGTTGATCCGCAGGAACTCTTCCGATGCGAGCGTGCCGGTGAAGGTCGAATTGGTGTTGGTCTTGTCGGAATCGCGCCGGTTGTTGAGGCAGCCGAGCACCCCGGTGGGATCGCGCTGGCACTGCTGCTTCTGGATGCGCAGGCGATCATCGTTTTCGCGGAAGTAATAGCCCATCAGGTCGATGGTCGTGTCTTCCGTCGGTTCGAACCGCGAATGGCATACATGTCACGCCCGTCGATGCGGGTGCCGTCGAACAGATTCTTGGTATAGCCATCGCGGTTGAGGTAAAAGCCCGCCACGCGCACGCCCAGCGTATCGCCGATCGGCAGGTTGATCATGCCCTTGGCACGGATGCTGTCGAAGTTGCCGTATTCGAATTCGCCCGCTGCACCGAAGCCGGACAGATCCGGCTTGGCGGAGACGACGTTGACCACGCCCGAGGTGGCGTTGCGGCCGAACAGGGTGCCTTGCGGGCCGCGCAGGACTTCGACCCGCTCAAGGTCGAAATATTCGGTTTCGAACAGGCGGGTGCCGAACAGCGGCGATCCGTTGAGGTGGATCGCGGTCGCGCTGTCGCAGCTCACGCCGACGCACAGGTCACCGATCCCGCGAATGGTGAAGCTGGAAGCGGTAAAGTTGCTCTTGGTGAAGGAGACGTTGGGCAGGGTCAGTTGCAGGTCGCTGGCGTTCTCGATCTGCTGCGCTTCCAGCGCTTCGGCCGAGAAGGCGCTGACCGCAATCGGCACTTCCTGCAGGCTTTGCGCCTGTCGCTGGGCCGTGACCACGATTTCCGGCGCGGCCCGGGTGGTGCCTTGCGGTTCGTCCTGTGCATAAGCCGGGAATGCAATCGATGTGGCGGCAACGCCGACCATCAGGGTAGCTTTAACCCTCATTAATCCTCTCCTCATTGGCGCCGTCTTTTGCGGCTGCTCTGGGAGCGCAGGCTAAATCAATTAGGACGATAATGGCAATAGGGTTGCGTGATGCCATTGCGCGGCGTTCCGAACATTTCGCGAGCAGGACGTTTGTGGCGACAAATCGCCCGTTTCCCCTACGTCGGAATCGCTGCCTTGGGCCGCGTCTGCACCTGCGCCGGGGAGTTATCCACCCCCCGCTCCAGCCATCTGTGACGTTTATGCACCGACCGGGAGTCGCAATTTTCGCGGTTCTGGCCGTTTCAGTCAGCTACCGCTGAATCATTCCGGGCCAGCCGGAACTCCGGTTTGAGGCCCATCCGGCCAGCGAGCAGCGCAAAATCCTTCTCGTTCGGCGGGCCGAACAGGCTGGCACGGCCTTCGTCGATCTGGAGCACCAGCGTGCCCCCTTCCACCGTCAGGCGGGTGGCCTGGAGCGAGGCGCGCGACCGGCCGCCCAGGCGGCGGCACAGGCGGATGGCCAGGCCCCAGCAGATCGCCGCCTCAAGCCGCTCCTTGCGCGCCAGCGACGTGACCTGCACCGGCAAAGCGCACTGATTGCCGTTCGCGGCGATGGCAGCGGCCATCAGCGCGCGCTCCTCTCCCGTCAGGCCGATCCACCGCTTCTGCAGCGCCCAGTCAATGCCGAGGCCAATCCGCAGGTTGGGCTCGACCTGCATCGAGGCCAGCGCGAGGCTGGTCGCGGCAAGGCGCACCCGCTCCGAGCCGGGCCAGCCTGGCGGCATGGCATCGACTGTCCATCCGGCCACTCGGGTGGCGAGGGTGGGCGGGCAGCCGCGCATGTTGGCAAACACCGATATGCCGGCCAGCAACGGGTCCTGCGCCTGCTGCTCGTAAGGCAGCCGGTCGAACAGCAGCCCTTCGCGCAGGCCCCAGGAAGAAAAGACCACCCGCTCAGGCTTCAACCGGTCAAGCAGCGCCTCCAGCAGGGGGCCGGTCAGCGGCAGGCTGTCCGCCCGGCTCGACGACAGGCGCGGGTTGCGGCGCAGCACCTCTGGGGTCATGCCGGCCACCTTGCGGGCGAGGCGCCGGGCATCCTTGCGGGCCAGTTCCAGTCCATGCGGGTCGGTCAGCACGCTGCGCCGCTGGTACAGCGCCTGCACCGCCAGCGCGCGCCAGCTGCCGCCGACCAGGTAGAGCGGACCGGGCAAGGCCTCATTCCAGCCTGCATCACGGATCACCTTCGCCAGCCGCCGCACGGTATCGTCGAAATTCCCTTCGGCATAAGCGGCCAGCCGGAGCGAGCCGAGCGGCAGGCTGACCCCGCGCGCGACTTCGCCGTCGCCAATCCGGACCAGTTCCAGGCTGCCGCCGCCCAGATCGGCCACCGCGCCAATCGCCCCGGGGAAGGCGCCCTGCACGCCCCGGGCCGAAACGCGCGCCTCTTCCTCGCCCGACAGCACGCGCGGGGCCAGCCCGATGGCGCGGACCTGGTCGAGGAAGGCCTCACCATCCACCGCATCGCGCACGGCGGCCGTGGCCACGGTGTCGACGTCGGTAATGCCCAGGTCAGACAGGATCTGCGCCCATCGCCGGAGCCCGCGCATCGCCAGCGCCACTGACTGCGGCGCGAGCTTGCCTTTCTTCATCCCGGCACCCAGCCGAGCCATGACCTTCTCGTTGAACAGGGTATCGGGCGCGCGCAGCGACCCGCCATACAGCACCATGCGGACCGAGTTCGATCCGATGTCGATGATCGCCCGCTGCGGCCGGTTACCGGAGAAGGCCCCGTCGCGGTCAGCCTTGCGTGTGCCCAGCCCTGTCATGTCGCTCCTCTTTTCAGCGCGAGTTTCGGCACGCCGGCCGCCTCAGCCGCCCCGCCCCGGCCTGAAAGCGAGGGGTTGGTCATGAAATAGCGATGCAGGTTGAACGGGTGCTCGCCCGGCGCCATCCGGCGATAGATACCATCCGGATCGCATTCCCAGCTCTGTTCGGTATCGAGCAGGTTGGCAACCAGCACCTGCTGCAGGATCTGGTCATGCACGGTGCGGTTGGTGACCGGCAGCATGACCTCGACCCGCCGATCAAGGTTGCGGCCCATGCCGTCAGCCGACGAAATGAACACCTTGGCCCGCTGCGAAGGCAGGCGGTAGCCAGCCCCGAAGGCCCAGATCCGGCTGTGTTCAAGAAACCGCCCGATGATCGACTTGACCCGGATATTCTCCGACAGTCCGGGCACGCCTGCGCGCAAGGAACAGATCCCGCGGACCACCAGCTGGATATCGACCCCGGCTTCGCTTGCGGCATAAAGCCGGTCGATCAGGCCCTCGTCGGTCAGCGAGTTGAGCTTGGTCCAGATGGCCGCCGGCTTGCCGACGCGGGCGTTGGCAATCTCGGTGTCGATCAGTTCATACAGCTTTTCCCGCAGCGCCAGCGGGGCGATCACCAGCCGCTCGGTCTTGTGCGGCTCGATGTAACCGGTGACGAAATTGAACAACCGGGCGGCATCACGACCGAAGGCGGGATCGGCGGTAAAGAAGCTGAGATCGGTGTAGATCCGCGCATTGGTCGGATGATAGTTGCCGGTGCCGAAATGGCAGTAGGTCCGCAAGCGGCCCTCTTCGCGCCGCACCACCAGCGATACCTTGGCGTGGGTCTTCCAGTCGACGAAGCCGTAGATCACCTGGACGCCCGCCCGCTCCAGCTGGCTGGCCCACATCAGGTTCTGCTCCTCGTCGAACCGGGCCTTGATCTCGACCACGGCGGTGACGGACTTGCCCGCTTCGGCCGCCGCAATCAGCGCCGCGATCACCGGGGACTGGTTGCCCGCGCGATAAAGCGTCTGCTTGATGGCCACCACGTCCGGGTCGGCCGCCGCCTGGCGCAGGAAATCGACCACCACCTCGAAGCTCTCGTAGGGGTGGTGGATGACAATATCCTTCGCCCGGATGGCGGAAAAGCAGTCGCCATCATGCTCCATGATCCGCTCGGGATAGCGCGGGGCATAAGGCGGGAACTTGAGGTCGGGCCGGTCTTCCTCGACCACTGCGGCAAGGCCGGCGATCCCGACCAGCCATTCGCTTTCAACCACCAGCGCATCGCGCAGGCCCAACTGTTCGCGGAGTAACTGGGCATCGTCCGGATCGCTCAGATCCTCCAGCTCCAGCTGGATCACCTGCCCCCGGCGGCGACGCTGGATTGCGCTGCGGAAGGTGCGGACCAGGTCTTCGGCTTCTTCCTCGATCTCGAGATCGCTGTCGCGGATCACCCGGAACACGCAATCGCCGACAATCGCGAAGCCGGGGAACAGGTGGTCGGCAAAGCGCCGCACCAGGCTTTCAAGGCTGATATAGATCGCGCCTTCCTCTGCTTTGGCGCCTGCTTTGGCACCCACCTTGTCGTCGGGCACGCGGACAAATCGCGGCAAAGCCGGCGGCAGCAGCACCATCGCTTCCATCGCCTCGCCATCGGACTCGCGCTTGAGGGTGAACAGTACCCCCAGCCCGCCATTGGCAACGAACGGAAACGGGTGGGCCGGATCGATCGCCTGCGGGGTCAGCACCGGGGCAACCTCTTCCACGAAATGGCTGCGAAGCCACTCGTAAGCCAGTTGGCCCAACCGTTCCTCATCCGCCACGTGGATGCCCTGTTCGCCCAGACCAGTGCGCAATTCGGACCAGACCCGGCGCTGATCGCGGTGCAGCGCCATCACCCGCTCGCGGATGGCGGCGAGCTGCTGCGATGGAGTCTGTCCGTCGATCGAAGTGGAGCGGATCTTGCGCTGCATCTGGCCCACCAGGCCGGCAACGCGGATCATCATGAATTCATCAAGGTTGCTGCCGGAAATCGACAGGAAGCGCAGCCGCTCAAGCAGCGGATAGGTCTCGTTCGAGGCTTCGGCCAGAACCCGTTCGTTGAACGCCAGCCAGCTCAGCTCACGGTTGACGTAGCGCACGCTGGCGTCAGCAGGCAGGGCCGTACTGCTGGTTGGCTCTCCACCACTGTCAGGCTGGGTTAGCATGGACCTCGTCGGTTCCGGCTCAGGCCGGTTGGCAGGATGAAATGCGGGGGCAGGCTTGGAAGGCTCCATCGCACCTGTAAATCACGGGAAGCACTTTGACACAATTCTGTCAGGTCCGGCGGGTGCGCTCAGGCGATGTTCTCCAGCAGCGTCGCGCTTTCGGCAATCTGGGTAATGGTGCGCTTGCCCCGGGCATCGCGCCCCAGCTGGACCACGACGTCAATCACCGAGGCAGCATAGGCAATGGTGTCGGCGCGGGTCAGGCCGATGCCGGTCTGCATCACCATCAGCGCCAGTTGTTCGAGCGCACCGCGCAAGCTGTTGGCATGGATGGTGGAGAAACTGCCCGGATGGCCAGTGTTGATCGCGCGCAGGAAGCTGACGCTTTCCGCGCCGCGCAGCTCGCCCAGCACGATCCGGTCCGGCCGCAGGCGCAGCGCCGCCTGGAGCAGTTCGTTGGCGGTCACCTTGGCTTCGCCCAGCTCGCCTTTCACCGCGACCAGCCCGACCCCGTTTTCGCCCGGAAGGCGCAGTTCGGGCGTGTCTTCCACCAGCACCACACGCTCCTCGCGCGGGATTTCGCCAAGCATGGCGTTGAGGAAAGTGGTCTTGCCGGTGCTGGTGCCGCCCGAGATCAGGATCGTGCGCCGCTGGCGGATGGCCGCGCGCAGGAAGGCAATCGGCTCGGCCTGCGGATCCGGCATGGCACCGCGCGTAATCGGGGCGAGCGGACCGGCATCATAGGCATCCAGCGGCAGGTCTAGCCGCCGGTGGCGCCGGATGGCCATGACCCAGTGCTTGCGCGCCGCCGGCGGCCCGCAGAACTGCACGCGTGCGCCATCGGGCAAGGTCGCGCCCAGCAGCGGATGCTCGCGATTGATCCCCTGGTGGCTGACCCGCGCCACCTGCTCGGCCAGGCGCTGCACCAGCCGATCGTCGATTTCCGGCGTCTCGATCCGCTTCATGCCCGGATCGCTCGCATCCTCGATCCACACCTCGCCCGGCCGGTTGACCATGATCTCGGTCACCGTATCCCGGTCCAGCCAGCGCCGGAACGGGGCGAGATAGGCGTCAAGATAGACGCTGCGCTCGCCTTCGGTCATCGCGCTGCCGCTCGCCGGAGAGGTCTGGAGAGGATGGATATCGGCGCTCATGACCTCAGCGGACGGCCGGAACCTGCGAGAAGTCGAGATCGCGCGCGGTGAACACGCGGATCGGCTCGCCCTGGCGCACGCGGATGGTCGGGCCGATCTGGCTGTCCTGCTGCGCCGCGACCGACGCGGCCGACTGCCCTGCCCCGCCGAGCACGACCGAGGCGCCGCCCGAGGCAAAGGTGCCGATGCTGCCGATCACCGAGAGCAGCATGGCCGAGCCGAACCGGCGGAAGAAGTGATTGTTCACATCGCCCGCAAGGCCGGTGGTCCCGTCGAAGCCGACCGCCGGAGAGGAGAGGTTGACCGAGGCGCCATCGGGCCGGATCAGCCGGGTCCAGATCACATAGGCGCGCTTCTGCCCGCCCTGCACGCCTGACTGGTATTGCCCGATCAG
>NCJP01000241.1 GCA_002278985.1 Erythrobacter sp. 34-65-8 | reverse complement strand
GGCGGGGTTGATGATGCGGTCGACAAGCTGAAGGAAGGCATCGAACTGCCGCTCAAGAACCCCGATGCCTTTGCCCGGCTCGGCATTCGCCCGGCCAAGGGCTTCCTGCTCTATGGCCCACCCGGCACCGGCAAGACGCTGTTGGCCAAGGCCGTGGCCAAGGAGGCCGAAGCCAACTTCATCTCGATGAAGTCGAGCGATCTTCTTTCCAAGTGGTACGGCGAAAGCGAGCAGCAGATTGCCCGCCTGTTCCAGCGTGCCCGTGCGGTTGCGCCGTGCGTGCTGTTCATCGACGAGATCGACAGCCTCGTGCCGGCACGGGGCAGCGGACAGGGGGAGCCGCAGGTCACGGGCCGCGTGGTCAACACCATCCTCGCGGAAATGGACGGGCTGGAGGAAATGCGCTCGGTCGTGGTGATCGGGGCGACCAACCGCCCGGCCCTGGTCGATCCGGCCCTGCTGAGGCCCGGCCGGTTTGACGAGCTGGTCTATGTCGGCACGCCTGACCGCAAGGGCCGCGAGCAGATCCTCGGCATCCACACCCAGCACATGCCGCTGGCCGACGACGTCAGCCTGTCAGACCTGGCGGACAAGACCGAACGCTATACCGGGGCGGACCTCGAAGACGTGGTCAGGCGCGCAGGCCTCAACGCGCTGCGCCGGGCCGGCGGAGCGGTCGAGACTGTCACAGCGGCCGATTTCGTGGGCGCGTTGGACGATTCGCGCGCCACAGTCACGGAAGCGATGGAGAACGAATACAAGAACATGCGCGGGGAGCTCAAGAAACGGGCGGCTGAAGTGCACCCGATCGGATTCATCCACGAAGGCATGGTCGAGCCGGCACGAGCCCGCAAGCACGGGAAAAACGAAGCCTAGCGGCTGCGGCCTGCCTTAGCGCGAGGCGGACGGCGGAGGCGAAGCGGGAGCAACCTCGATATCGACCCCGGCTGCCGCATCGCCCGCGTCGCCGGCAGCATCGACCCGCTGGCGGGGGATGGCAGTCGGCTGGTTCTCGCGGATCCAGGCCAGCATGCCCTCGCGCACCGCGCAGCGCAGGTCAAAGGCGTCGCCAGCATTGGCCGCGCTCATCAGCAGGCGGACTTCCATCGTGGTGGCGGTGGTTTCCGTCACCTGCAGCTTGCGCGAGCGCCCGTCCCACAGCGGGTGTTCCTCCACCATGCCCTCGAATGCGGCGCGGAGCGGCGGCACATCGGCCAGCGGGTCCAGATGCAGGAACACGCTCCCCAGCAGGGCGGAGCCATGGCGGGTCCAGTTCTGGAAAGTCTGGTCGAGGAAGTAGTTCGACGGCACGATCAGGCGCCGCTCGTCCCAGATCTTCACCACGACATAGGTAGTGCGGATATCCTCGATCCGGCCCCACTCACCCTCGACGATCACCACGTCGTCGATCCGGATCGGCTCGGTCAGCGCCATCTGCAGGCCCGCAATCAGCGATTTGAGGGCGGGTTGGGCGGCAGCGCCCACGGCCAGCCCGGCTAGCCCTGCCGAAGCCATCAGCGTCACCCCGATGTCACGCACCCCGGGGATCGACAGCAGCATCATGCCAATGGTGAGGAACACGATCAGGAACGTGCCGATCCGGCTGAAAATGGCCAGCCGCGTGCGCTTGCGCCGTGCCTGCAGGTTGTCGGCCACGCTGATGTCGGCCTTGAGCACGGCCGCTTCGACCAGCGCCTTCATGACCGCCAGAGCCATCCAGCCGACCAGCGCCGGCAGGACGAACCCGGCGATCTTCTCCCATGCGCCAGCCACCAGCGGCGTCTCGCGCGCGGCCAGCACAATGCCCAGCGCGATCAGGGCATAGCGCGCCGGCTTGCGCACGTGGTCCACGATCATGTCGTCGGACTGGCTCTCGCTGGCGCGCGTCACCCGGTCCAGCACGAGGAAGGCGAGCCGGTGGACCAGCAGCGCCGCCAGTACCCCGGCGGCGGCCACGACCAGCGCAAGGCTCACATCGGGCAGCCACCCGGGCAGGCCTTCGAACCAGAGCTCCAGCCGCTGTCTCAATGGGCTGCCCCCCAGCTTGCCCCGGCCCCGATTTCGATGCCCAGCGGCACATCGAGCCGGACCGCGGGCAGCGCCGCTTCGGCCATGACCCGCTCGATCACCGGGCGGGCCGCGGCCACGTCACCCTCGGGCAGTTCGAACACCAGTTCGTCGTGCACCTGCAGCAGCATGCGCACATGCCCCAGGCCGGCGGCGTCGAGCGCGGGCATCATCCGGGCCATCGCGCGCTTGATGATGTCGGCGCTGGTCCCCTGGATCGGCGCGTTGATCGCCGCCCGCTCGCTGCCCTGGCGCTCGGTCTGGTTCTTCGAGCCGATCCGCGGGAACCATGTCTTGCGGCCGAACAGCGTCTCCGAATAGCCGCGCTCGCGCACGGTCTCGAGCGTCTCCATGATGTAGCGCTGGATGCCGGGGAAGCGCTTGAAATAGGTGTCTATCATCGCCTGCGCCTCATCCGCCTCGACCTTGAGCCGTCCGGCGAGGCCCCAGCGGCTGATGCCGTAGAGGATCGCGAAGTTGATCGTCTT
>NCJP01000240.1 GCA_002278985.1 Erythrobacter sp. 34-65-8 | reverse complement strand
TGCGCCTTCGCCCCGGGCGACGAACCCGTCCCACCGGCGCAAGTGCCCGGCAAGAGTGACCAGCCATTCGCCGGGTTTCAGCGCGCGCCCGTCATCCTCCGGCGAAACGTGAACCAGCGCCAGCCGCACGGCCAGTTCAGGCGGACAATCGGGCACATGGCGCAGCAGGCTCTGCTCTACAGGCGCAGGGGCAGCGGCGCCGGTCCAGAACCGACCATCGCCCTGCGCTGCGCCCAGAGGTGCCTTGGCATCGCGCCCCAGCACGGCGGCAAGGGCGCGCTCGTAACCGCGTTCCGCCCGCACGGTGTCAATCGCAGCAGGGCGGCCGGTGCGCCCCGCAGCCTGCCGCGCGCGGGCTTCACGATCACGAAGCAAGGCGGCGTGTTCGCGTTCGATCCCGGCAAGTTCGGCCCTGGCCGAGGCGAGCGCGTTGGCGGCTTCATCGCGCCGGGCCTGCAGCGTTTCCTTGTCGGTGCGCTGGCGCTCCAGCGTTTCGCGCGAGGAGCGAAGCATTTCGGCGGCCTCTTCTGCGGCCTTGCTGGCGGCAGTGACTTTGGCCGCCATGTCCCCCACCTGGGCGAGGGCCTGCCGCGCATCCGCCAGCCGGCGGGCTTCGCTGTCAAGCCGGGCAAGCCGCGCTTGCGCCTGATCGATCGCGGCCTGGGCTACCCGCCATTCGGCCTCGACTCCGGCCTGGTCGGCAGTGGCCTTGGCCAGAGCCAGTTCGGCTGCCCGTCCCGCGCGCTCGCTGTCCTCGACTCTCGCTGCCAATGCCGGACGGTCCGCTTCGTCATCCGCCAGCGCCGCCTGGCTTGCGGCGAGTTCCCGTTCGAGCCGCGCGAGCGCCTCGGCGGCGTCGCTGGTCAGCCGGTCGGCCTCGCCGCGATCCTGCTCCAGCCGCTCGCGCTGGCGGGTAAGATCGGCCAGGCGCTGCTCAGCCGCCTCCAACTGGCTGGTCAGCGAGGCCATCCGGTGGCCGTGGGCGGTGGCATCGTCGCGCCGGTCGGCCAGTTCGTCCCGCGCCTCTGCCAGCTTTTGCGCTGCCAGTGCTTGCGCCTGCTGGGCCTCACGCGCAGCGGCAGTGGCCGCCTCGACCCGCGCTTCGGCCCCGGCGGCTTCGCTGCGTGCGGCCTCCGCCGCTGCCGCTGCATCGCGCCAGCGGGCAAAGACCAGCCGGGCCTCGGCCATGCGGATCTCGTCGGTCAGCCTGGTATAGCGTTCCGCCTGCTTGGCCTGGCGGCGCAGGCTGGCGATCTGCGTGTCGAGCCCGGCCATCAGGTCTTCCAGCCGGGCGAGGTTGGCCTCGGTCGCGCGCAGCTTCTGCTCGGCATCCCGTCGGCGGACGTGGAGGCCTGCGATCCCGGCCGCTTCTTCCAGCATCTGGCGGCGCTCGGTCGGCTTGGCGGCGATCACCTGCGCGATCTTGCCCTGGCTCACCAGTGCGGGGCTGTGCGCCCCTGTGGCAGCATCAGCGAAGGTCAGCGCAATGTCCTTTGCCCGCACATCGCGCCCGTTGAGGCGGTAGGCGCTGCCTGCCCCGCGCTCGATCCGGCGGGTCACTTCCAGTTCGTCGCCCCGGTCATCCTCGGCTGAGAGCACCACCTCGGCAAAGTCGCGCGGGGGGCGGGTGGCGGTACCGGCGAAGATCACGTCTTCCATCCCGCCCGACCGCATCGACTTGGGCGAGTTTTCGCCCATGACCCAGCGGATCGCTTCGAGCAGGTTGGACTTGCCGCAGCCGTTGGGGCCGACGACGCCGGTCAGGCCGGGTTCGATACGCAAGGTGGCGGGTTCGACAAAGCTCTTGAAGCCGGAAAGCCTGAGCTGCCTGATCCGCATCGCCGTGCCTTATCCCCCCGGGGCCCGGCTCCTACCGGGCGCCGGCCTGCTGGAGAATCGGCTCCAGCGCGGGCCACTGGTTTTCATCCAGCTTCTTGCCGTTGAGGATGAAGGTCGGTGTCCCGGTGACTTCGAAGATATCCGCCTGCGCGCGTGATTGTTCAGCGAGGGCGGTGATGGCCGCGCTGTCCGACAGGCAGGCCTGCGCCTGATCGCGCGAAAGGCCGCGCTCGGCGAACCAGTCGATCAGCCCGGCGGCCTGCGCCACCATCACGAAGCGCTGGTCTTCCGGCGCGCCCATCGCCTGCTCCATCAACGCCCCGTTGGCGTTGAGCGTCTGGCCGAACTCGCCCAGTGCCGCCCAGGCCTGGCTGGCGCGGGGATGGAATGCCTCGGGCGCGCCGCAGCGGGCGAGCACGGTAATGGTCATGTCCAGCGGGTCACGGATCAGCGAGCGTTTTTCGTAGCTGACCACCCCGGTCGACACGTACTTTTCCTTGAGCACCGGCGCGCCGGTGGCGGAAAAGTTGGCACAGGCGCCGCAGGTGTGGCTGGCGAACTCGATCAGCTTGATCGGCGCATCGGGGTTGCCGAGGCGATAACCGCCCTCTGGCGTCTTGGCGACGACATCGCCCCAGCTCTGCCCGGCAGGTGCGGGAATGGCGGCAATCGGCTCCCCGCTCAGCCCTCCGGCCTCTTCCGTGCCGGAACCGCACGC
>NCJP01000239.1 GCA_002278985.1 Erythrobacter sp. 34-65-8 | reverse complement strand
GTCGAAGCGTGCCGCCTGCGAAGCCGGGCTGAAAATCCGGAAATACGGCGCGGCATCTGCACCGGTGCCAGCACTCCATTGCCAGCCCTGGGTGTTGGCCGCCAGATCGGCGTCGAGCAGGGTGTCCCAGAACCAGCGCGCACCGTGGCTCCAGTGGATGCGCAGGTTCTTGCACAAAAAGCTGGCCACCACCATGCGTACCCGGTTGTGCATCCAACCGGTATGCCACAGCTCACGCATGCCGGCATCGACCAGCGGCACTCCAGTGCACCCGCGTTGCCATGCCGTGAGCACTGCCGGGTCGGGCGTAGCCCAGGCAAAACCGTCGAAGCGCGCATCGAGATTGCGCTCGGGAGTATGCGGATAATGAAACAGCAGGTGATGGGAAAACTCGCGCCAGCCCAATTCGTTGCGATAATGCTGCACATGCTCGTCGCAATGCGCCGGCAAACCGGCGTTGGCCATTGCATTCCATATCTGCCGCGGCGAGATTTCGCCAAAATGCAGGTGCGGGGAAAGTTGGCTTGTCTTGTCGACTGATGGCAGGTTGCGCGCTTCGTCATAGTCGGTGACATGATCAGTCCACCAGTCGAGCCGCTCGTGCGCCGCCGCCTCGCCGACCTGCCAGAAATCGCGCATCCCGCCGGCCCAGTCAGGCCTGGTCGGGAGCAGGTTCCAGTCCTCCAGCGCGTCGCTGGCGGGCCATCTTTCCGGCACAGCCAGCGTCTCGGGCTCGGGCAAGACATCGCGCGGCGGGAGTTGCTCCAGCGTGGCCTTCGCAAACGGCGTGTAGATCTTGTACGGCGTGCCCGATCCGGTGGTCACCGCGCCGGGCGGGAGCAGGTAGTTGGCATCGTGCAATTGCAGGTCGAGCCGCTCCGCCAGTTCGCCCTGCGCCTTGCGCCACCACGGTTCGTAATGGCGGTTGGCATGGACCGTGGTCGCGCCGAGTTCCGCTGCGACCTTGCACAGCTCCTCCACCGCATCACCGCAGCGGAGGATGAGGCGGCTGCCTTTGGCCTCCAGCGCTCGGGCGAGACTTACGAGCGAGTGGTGCAACCACCAGCGCGAGGCACCGCCATAGGCATGCCCTTTGGCCCGTGCATCGTCGAGCGCATAGACCGCGACGATTGGGCCGGCCTTGGCCGCATGATGCAGTGCGGGGTTGTCCCCCAAGCGCAAATCGCGCCGCAGCCAGACGATTTGGATCATCACATTCCTCGGTTGGTTCGTCATTGTGAGGCGACGCAGTCGCCGCGGCAATCCAGAGCCTCTCGCCCCAAACTCTGGATTGCCGCGCGGCTGCGCCGCTCGCAATGACGGGGACTATTGTAATGGCTCACACTTCAGATCCGGCAGCGCGACCGAGAACCGGTCCCGCGCGCGCGGATCGTAGAACCGTGCATCGAACAGGCGATAGATATCGTCTTCCCCCGGCTCGATCATCGGAGCGCGTGCCCAGAACATGAAAGCACCTACCTGCGTGTCCCTCTCTGCCAGTTCGACCAGATTGCAAGCCGAAATGGGCACTCCGGGCAAGGCCGTGCCGTTGATTGCGTACAGGCCATCCGATCCGGTGATTACTTCCCGGCGCGCAGGAAACAGCGGCACAGGGCTGGCGATCACCATGCTCGATCCGGTCGGAGCATAGGAATATGTGGTAGCCGCTACGTGACTGATCGCCCCATTGAAACCGATATACCCCAACGCCGCCACCATCGCGATCCGCGCGGGCTTCATCCACTCCCCGCCCCGCTTCTCCTGCCTGAGCGAGAACCACGTCGCCACGCCCAGCAGCGCCCACAACCACACATCGATGATGAACAGCGTATCGCCAAAGAACCACTGGCTGGAAAAGGGCTCCAGCAGGCGGATGCCGTAGACGTTGAGCCAGTCGAGCGCAGGGTGAGTCAGGCAGCCGAGAAAGGCGAGGCCGTAGAGCCAGCCGAAATGGACCGGCAACCGCCCTTCCGGCCGTTTCCCGCGCCTGGCCTCCCAGCGGTCGAAACCCCACAGCAACCCCGCGAGAATCAGCGGCAGCAGCACCAGCGCGGGCGGGCCATGGGTAATCCCCCTCCGGAAGCCGAGATGCTCGACTCCATCCAGCCAGAAGAAGCATGCCGCATCGACATCGGGCAGGTTCGCCCCGATGATCAGCGCCGGCATGGCCAGCCCCGTCTTCCGCTTGAGCCCCGCCTGTCCGATCAGCGCGCCAACGAGGCTGTGGGTGAGATTGTCCATCGCCGCACCATGGCGGGAACAGGCTACATTTCAACGAAAAAGGGGCGGCAGGTCATACCCGCCGCCCCTCTTGCGCGCCGTGACGAGGATCAGTTCACGTCACCGCCGCGGCGGGCGTTGTTGAACTCGATCTGCGACAGATAGCCGTCCCCGTCCTGATCATAATAGAAGAACGAGTCCGCTGCACGGTTGGCCTGTTCGGCCGTGGTATAGGGCGCGTTCTCGTCGTTCAGCTTGGGCGTATTGGGATCCATCGGAATGGCCCAGATCGCATATTCTGCCACCGACAGGCGGCCATCGGAATTGCGGTCAAGGTAG
>NCJP01000036.1 GCA_002278985.1 Erythrobacter sp. 34-65-8 | reverse complement strand
CGTCGTGGCTTTGCCCTGGATAACTTTGATGAAACCTTCGCCAGTCTGTATGCCAAAGTCGCAGCCGCTGAAGGCGACTTAAGTAAGTATGCCCTGGACGCAACCGCCGGCCAGTTGCGCAGCGCCGCCAGACGCTGCCCATACAGCCCTTCAAGACAGCTGGCACGCTGACTGTCTTCGGCCTGCGGGCATTGTTCGAAACGACTCAGCAGCCACTGACGCTGATTGCTTTGCAGCAGCATCAGCGCCGGCACATCCAGCTCACCCAGACGCTGGTGATACAGCTGCTGGACACTCAGGTGCAGCCCCGCCAGACGCTGATCAGTGCAGATCAGGCGCTGCACATCCGGCAGTGCATTGCGGCAGTCATACCCCGGCGGCTGATCCGGCTGATAGCTGGCCGGTTGCAACTGCGGACGGCTGCTGGTCTCGGAAACCGGGGCAGTTGGCTGGCTGGTACAGCCGCCCAGCATCAGGAGTGCGGCGGCGGGCAAACTCAGCAAGGCGGATCTGTTGATCATGCAATCCTCTGCATTGGTGTTATTTGATGAAGATGGCTGTGCCGTAAATGGTGTAGTTGCCACTGCCGCCGGGTGCCGGCGGAAATGGCGCAGCCGCCCGAATGGCTTGTTCCGCAGCCTGATCCAGCAGTTCATCACCGCAGCGGTCAATCTTCCACGACAGCAGATTGCCCTGGGCATCCACTACCACTTCCCAGGGAATGTAGCACTGGCGCTTGAAGTCATCGGGATTGCCCTTGTACCCCGGCGGTGGCTTGTACACGGCACCTTCAGGCCGTTGCAAGCGCGCATTGACCCGGCCCTTGACTGTCTCGGTCACGCTGAGCTCCACAATCGGCCCTTGGGCGGTGACGGTGACTTCCGCCGCCGCAAGCGGGGAGGCGGCCATGGTCAGGGCGGCAAGAGGCAGGGCAATTCGGGTCATAAGCAAGGTCTCCTTGGTCTGTGCCCATCGGCGCAGTGCCCTTACGCGTGGCTGAACCGCTTGTTCCAGTGAGCCGCGCCGTCTAGTGCGTCGCGCCATGGCGCAACCCCCCGTTCTCTCGCTGGAAAACATGGCTCTGCAACAGGGCGGCAAGTGGCTGTTCGGCGATGGCGCCGGTGCTTCGCTCGACCTGCATGTCGGCCCGCGCGACCGGCTTGCCCTGATCGGGCGCAACGGCGCCGGGAAGACGACGCTGTTCCGGCTGATTGACAATCGCATCGAAGCTGACCGGGGCGAGCGCAAGATCAAGCCGGGCCTGCGCATCGTGCTGCTGGAGCAGGATCCCGACCTTTCCGGCTGCGCGACGCTGATGGACTTCGCCCTGGCTGGCAGCGATGCCCCGGCAGTCCATGAGGTGGAGGCCATTGCCGGCCAGCTCGGTATCGATATGTCCACGCCCGCTGCCGGGGCGAGCGGCGGCGAAAAGCGGCGGGCCGCGATTGCCCGCGCCCTGGCGCAGGACCCGGACCTGCTGCTGATGGACGAGCCGACCAACCACCTGGACCTCGCCGCGATTGACTGGCTGGAAAGCTGGCTCGACCGGTACAAGGGGGCGTTCGTGGTCATCAGCCATGACCGGACCTTCCTCAAGCGCCTGACCGGTGCCACCATCTGGCTTGACCGGGGCCAGTTGCGGCGCAAGGAAGTGGGCTTCGGCGGCTACGAGGCCTGGGAGGATCAGGTTTACGCCGAGGAAGCGCGCGCGGCCGAGAAGATGGACGCCAAACTCAAGATTGAGGCGCACTGGCTCGAACGCGGGGTCACGGCGCGGCGCAAGCGCAACCAGGGGCGGCTGGAAAAGCTGTGGCAGATGCGCAGCGCCCGCGCCGCGATGATTGCACCCAAGGGGACGGCGAAACTCGGCCTTGCGACCGAGGAAGAGTTCAAATCCAAGTCGGTCATCGTGGCTGAGGGTGTGTCGAAGAGCTTTGGCGAGCGCCGGATCATCCGCGATTTCACCTTTCGCATCCAGCGCGGCGACCGGATCGGCGTGGTCGGATCCAACGGTGCCGGCAAGACCACCCTGCTCAAGCTGCTGACCGGCGAACTGGCCCCTGATAGCGGCACTATCGACATCTCCCCGAAGCTGACCGGCGTGATGATCGACCAGCAGCGAAGCCTGATGACGCCCGACAAGACCGTGCGCCAGGTTCTGGCCGAAGGCGGCGACTGGATCGACGTGCGCGGCGTGCGCAAGCACGTTCAAGGTTACCTCAAAGAGTTCCTGTTCGACCCTGGCGTGGTGGACATGAAAGTGGGCGTCATGAGCGGGGGCGAACGCAGCCGCCTGCTGCTGGCGCGCGAATTTGCCCGCAAGTCCAACCTGCTGGTGCTCGATGAGCCGACCAACGACCTCGATCTGGAAACGCTCGACCTGCTCCAGGAAGTGATCGCGGATTACGAAGGCACCGTGCTGATCGTCAGCCATGATCGCGACTTCCTCGACCGGACTGTCACGGTTACCCTGGGGCTCGACGGAAGTGGCTACGTCGACATCGTCGCAGGCGGATACGAGGACTGGCAGGCCAAGCGGATCGCGCGATCCACCAAGCCTGCTCCTGCGCGGGCCGAGCGAAGCCGTGAAACACCCGCCGCGCCGCCGCCGAAAAGCACCAAGCTGACCTATAAGGACCAGCGCGATTACGAGCTGCTCCCGGCCCGGATCGAGGAGCTCGACGCTGCAATCGCGCGGGGCGAGGCCTTGCTGGCTGACCCGGACCTCTACACCCGCGATCCCGCCCGCTTCGCCACCATCAACAAGGGGCTTGAGCACGCCCGCGCCGAAAAAGAGGCGGCAGAAGAACGCTGGCTGGCACTGGCAGAAGCGGTCGAGGGCCAGACCTGAGTCACGGGATCCGGTAAAAATCCGCCACGCGCTCCAGGGCGATGCGGAGCACCAGCTTTCCGCTGCGCGCCGGCCATTCGAGCGCGCGTTCGGCATGTGGCAGACCCTCGCAGGCACAGACCACCCGCCATAGGATATCCTCCAGGCCCTTGCCCGCCGCCGCGATGGCGCCATCGAAGCGTTGGCGCGCGGCGATCTGCCGCTCGGTGGGCGAAAGCCCGCCATTACCGCCGCCACTGATCCGCACCGGATCCCACCGCATGGTCACGTTCGGACCAAGCTGAGCGCGCTCGTAATCGGCGCGCAGGCGCTCGCCCGCGTCGAACAGGCGTGCCTCAAGATGACCCCGCGCATGGAGCCAGGCGATCGGGCTTTCAGCGAGGTTGACGGTCACTGTGCGCCGCTTGCCTTTCGCCCCGCCCCGGCGGCGCGGGCCTTCATCGGTCAGTTCGCGTTCCACGAGGATGCGGTTCACGGCAGTTCTCCTTGTTTGTGATTCGACAGCCAGGCTCGACAGCCGAGCCTTGCAATTGTTGGGTTCGTGTAGGAAAGAGATAAAACCATATTGGTTATCGGGCTTCGTTCATGATCAACCGCATCCGCGACATTCGCCGCCAGAAGGGCCTGACCCTGGCCGACCTTGCTGCCGCCTGCGACCCGCCGACGACCGCACAGACGATCGGCCGGCTCGAAACGGGAATGCGCAACCTCTCGACCAAGTGGATGGACCGGATCGCGGCGGCGATGGATGTCGATCCGGAGTCGCTCGTGCGGTCTGGCCTGTCGGCGCAGCCGCAAGTTGTTGCCGTGCTTGCACCCGCCGGGGCCGAAGCCCTCGGGTCTCCTCGCGAGGCAATCTTGCCGACCGACGTCGGCAGCGGCGGCCCGCTCCTGGCACTTGAGGTCGAAGCTGCCGCCGGGCCTTACCAGGCAGGCGACCTGCTGTGGCTGCGGCAGGTAGCTCCGGAGGACTTTGCACGTGCAATCAACCGAGACGTGCTGGTTCCCCGCAGCGGAGGGCGGTTCGCTTTCGGCCGGCTGATCGACCGGAAAGGCACGATGGTCGGCATCCTGCCGCCCGGAATGGGGCAGAAACAGCAGGTCGTCGACAATCCCGCCTGGATTGCCGTGGCAGAGATGTTGGTGCGCCCGCTGTGAAGCGCGTCCTTTCGATATCGACCCTTTACCCCAATTCCGCCTCGCCGCGGTTCGGGACGTTCGTGGCCCGCTCGATGGAGGCCTTGGCCGCTCAGGGCGACTGGCAGGTGACCATGATCAACCCGATCGGGGTCCCACCAATCGCTTTCGGCCGATACCGGGCGCTGCGCCGGGCGGCAATGGGAGGGTTTGAACAGGGGATTGAGGTTCACCGGCCGACCTTCACCCTGATCCCGCGCCTCGGCGCAAGGATCAACCCCGGAGTGATTGCCCGTACGATACTGCCGCTGGTGACGCGGCTGCATCGGGACCAACCCTTCGATCTGGTCGATGCGCAGTTCTTTTATCCGGACGGTCCGGTTGCAGCGCGGATCGCAGAAAAGCTTGGCCTGCCCTTTACCGTCAAGGCCCGGGGCAGCGATATCACGTACTGGGGCGGGCGCGGATTCGCTGCCGAGCAGATGGTAGACGCCGCCCGCCGTGCAACCGGTTTGCTCGCGGTGTCACAAGCTCTGGCAGAAGACATGGCCGCGCTCGGCATGGATCGGAACAAGATTACCATCCACTACACCGGCCTCGACCGGGAGCGCTTCCGGCCGCTGGGCCATGCGGGGCTCCGTACCCGGCTCAATGACACACTGGGCCTGTCATTGCCGGAAACCCGGCCCGTCCTGGCAACTGTCGGCGCGCTGCTGGAACTCAAAGGGCAGCATCTGGTGATAGGTGCGCTGCCGACCTTACCCGGAATGCATCTGATGCTGGTCGGCAAGGGAGAGAACGAGCGCCAACTGCGCGATCTTGCCGCCAAGCTGGGCCTGGCAGACCGAGTCCATTTTCTCGGATCGATTGATCATGACATGTTGCCACTGGTGCTTTCGGCGGCAGACGCGATGGTCCTGCCAACCCGCAATGAAGGCCTGGCCAATGCCTGGGTGGAGTCCCTCGCCTGCGGGACCCCGGTGGTGACCTGCGGCGTCGGTGGCGCAGGGGAACTGGTAACCGAGCCAGCCGCAGGCGAACTGGTTGAGCGGTCCATCCCCGCCATTGTCGCAGGGATCAGAGCCGTGCTCGCCCGCGAGGCGCCGCGCGAAGATGTTGCTGCAACGGTCGACCGGTTCGACTGGCGGATACACTCTGCCGAACTGGCCGCCTATTATGATCGGCTCGTCGCGCAGGTCAGCTGAGCTGCCGAGCAGCCTTTTCCTGCGCCTCGGTGGCTGTTTCATCAGGCACGAAACTGTCCGAGTTCACACCCAGCCAGATCAGGATCGGAGCTGCCATGTAAACCGAGCTGTAGGTCCCCACGACCAGGCCGAGGAAGATCGCCGCAATCATGCTGAACAGGCTTGCAGGGCCGAACAGCAACAGCGGAAGCAAAGCCACGCCGAGGGTGAGCGAGGTCATCACGGTGCGGGCCAAGGTCTCGTTTACCGACAGATCCAGCAGTTCGACCAGCGGCATCTTGCGATACTTTTTCAGGTTTTCGCGGATGCGGTCATAGACCACGATCGTGTCGTTAAGCGAATAGCCGATGATGGCCAGAATGGCAGCAATGCTCTGAAGGCTGAACTCCATCTCGAACAAGGCAAACATACCCAGCGCCAACGAGACGTCGTGGAATAGCGCGAACAAACCGCCGACCCCGAACTGCCATTCGAATCTCACCCAGATGTAAAGCGCTACGCCCAGCATCGCGAGCACGAGCGCCAGCACTGCGTCACCCCGGAATTCATCCGAAACCTTCCCGGAAACGTTGTCATTGCCATCCAGCCGGAAATCGGGGTGCCCCTGCTTCATCTCCTCGACAATGCGGTTGGCGATGACCTGTGCGGCTTCCTTGTCCTGGGCCACCTCGTCCGGCAGCTGCACCCGGATCGAGACCTGGTTCGGATCGCCGAACTGCTGGACCACCGGCGTTCCGTAACCCAGGTTGCCCAGACGGTCGCGGATTTCCCCGATCGGAGCTTCGCTGCTTTCGGTAAAAGTGGCACGCAATTCCATGCCACCGGCGAAATCGACCCCGAAGTTCAGCCCTTTGCCCAGAATGAGCGCCCAGGCCCCGACAATCAGCAGGCAGCTGAAGATGTAAAACGGGACCCGTAGCCGCAGGAAACGGATGTTGGTGTCATCGGGGACGAGCTTGAGAAGACGCATGGTCTGTGCCCCTTACAGATTGAGATCGTTCGGCCGCGCCTTGCGCAGCCAGTCGGCAACCCACATCCGGGTCAAGGTAACGGCAGTGAACACGCTGGTGAACAGCCCGATCACCAGGACCACGGCAAAACCGCGCACCGGCCCGGATCCGAACATGAACAGCAGAACCCCGGCGATGAAGTTGGTCACGTTCGCGTCGTAAATAGCGCGACTGGCTTCCTTGTAGCCGGTTTCGATCGCCGCGATCACCCGGCGCCCGCGTTTTCGTTCTTCCCGGATTCGTTCATTGATCAGCACGTTGGCATCGACCGCTGCGCCAATGGTCAGGACAAAACCGGCGATGCCAGGCAGGGTCAACGTCGTGCCGAGCAGGGCCATGATCCCCAGGATCATCGCCACGTTGAACACCAGTGCGACTGTCGCATAGACGCCGAACCGGCCGTAGCTGGCAATCATCAGGGCGATCACGGCCACCGAGCCGACCATCATTGCCAGCATCCCGCGCCGGATCGAGTCCTTGCCAAGGTCAGGGCCGACGGTGCGCTCTTCGACAACTGCAAGGTCAACCGGCAAGGCACCGGAGCGCAGAGAGATTGCCAGCTGGTTGGCTGATTGCGTGGTGAAGCTGCCGGCAATCTGTGCGCTGCCGCCCAGGATTGGTTCGTTGATATTCGGCGCAGAAAGCACCTTGCCATCGAGAATGATCGCGAACGGCTTGTTGACGTTCTCCTGCGTCAGCTTGGCAAAGCGCGCGCCGCCCTGCGAATCGAACTGGATCGTGACCACTGCCTCGTTGGTCTGCTGGTCGAAACTCTGCTGGGCGTTGATCAGGTTGTCGCCCTTGATTCCGCCAAGCCGGCGGACAGCGATCGACTGTCCGGCAAAATCGCTGCCTTCGGCATAGGGAAAGATCTGGCTTCCCGGCGGCGCAATCCCCTGCGCTACGTCAGCAGGCAACGCGGTCTGGTCGACCAGCTTGAATTCGAGCTTGGCCGTTTGGCCAAGCAGCGCCTTGAGTTCATCGGGGTTCTGCAGGCCGGGCACCTGGACCACGATGCGGGTATCGCCCTGGCGGATGATGGTCGGTTCACGCGTACCGAGCGCGTCGATCCGTTTGCGGACGACCTCTGTCGCGCTGTCCATGGCATCGGTCACTGCCTGCTCGAGACCATCGCTGGTCGGCGTCAGCACCATCCGGGTCTCGTCGAGAACCTGCAGATCCCACTCGCGGGTCAGCCCGGTCCCGTTAACCAATGGCATCAGCAGTTCGCGCGCCCGGTCCACATCGGCCGGACTTTCGACCATAAAGCTGAGCTGCCCGTTGGCGGTGGACACGTCACCGATGCGAATGCGGGGTTCGGCATTGCGCATTGTGTTGCGCACGGCCTCTTCCATATTCTCGATCCGCTGCTCACCAACCTGGCTGGCATCGGCCTCGAGCAGAATATGGCTGCCCCCGGCAAGGTCGAGCCCGAGATTGACCATCGGGTCGGGCAATGCATCGGGCCAGCGGGCGTTGCCCATCGACACGAGCGAAGGGATCGCGGCGGCCGCAAAGGCCAGCGTGATCCCCCACAACCAGACCTTTTTCCAGGTCGGAAATTCCAGCATCGGTGCGGTGCTCCTGCGGCTCGCTGCGCTCAGTCGTTGGCCGGTGTGCCGCCGGGGAGCACGATGTCGCCAATGGTGTGCTTGACCACCTTGACCTTGACCCCCTGGGCAATCTCGACATCCGCGTAGGTGTCATCAACACGAGTCACCTTGCCCACGATCCCACCCGACGTGACAACCTGATCGCCCTTTTTGAGACCGCCGATTTTTTCGCGGTGGGCCTTCTGCTGCTTCATCTGCGGGCGGATGATCAGGAACCAGAAGATCGCAATCATGCCGACAATCGGCAGCCAGCCCAGCCAGGCGGGCGGAGCATCGGCGGATGCGGCGGCGGCAGCAGTGAGGAAATCGAACATCGGATCGGACCTGTGTAAACGGTTGTTGCGACCATCGCGGGCCAGGTCCGGTAAGGCTTTTGCCCGGCCGACACCCGCTCCCATGCGGCAAGTGGGCGCGCCTAGCAGCAATACAAGGGCATCGCAACGCAAGCCCGCAAGCTGCTGTCGCAATCCGGCTTGCCAGTGCCGGACACGCCCCTTATAGGCGCGCCTCCACTGGAACGGGACGTAGCGCAGCCTGGTAGCGCATCACACTGGGGGTGTGGGGGTCGGAGGTTCGAATCCTCTCGTCCCGACCAGTGGTTTTCCCCCTAACATCCCCCGCCCGGCATCTTGCCCCGGACCACGCCCGCGCCTAACCGGCGTGCGAGGAGTGCCCGAGATGCCTGACACCGCCGCCCTGCCCCATGCTCTGCCCGATACCTTGCCGCGGATGCGCAGCTGGCTGTTCGCGCCCGGCGACAGCGAGCGCAAGATGGCCAAAGCGGCCGATGGTGAAGCAGACATTGTCCTGCTCGATCTGGAAGACTCGGTTCTGCCCGAAGCGAAGCCCGCCGCACGCGAGGCGGTGGCCGCGTTTCTGGCCAGCCGAACCGATTCCGCGCGTCTGTGGGTTCGGATCAACCCGCTGGCCGGAGGCGAGACGGCGGCCGATCTTGAAGCTATCATGGCTGCGGCCCCTGGCGGCCTGTTCCTGCCCAAGGCTGAAGGCCGCACTGACATTGCAACGCTCGACGCCATGCTCACTGTACTGGAGGAGCGCCATGGCCTCGCTCCCGGCAGCACCCGGGTCGCAGCGCTGGTGACGGAAACGCCGCGCGCGATGTTCCTGTGTGGAGACTATGCCGGGGATTATCCCGGTTCACAGCGCCTGGTGGCGATGAGCTGGGGCGCAGAAGATTTGTCTTCGGCGCTCGGCGCCCGGGTCCAGCACCGCGCTGACGGCAGCTATATGCCGACTTACGAGCTGGCCCGCAGCCTGTGCCTGCTCGGCGCCGTTGCGGCCGGCGTTACTCCGGTCGAAACCGTAATGCCCGATTTCCGAGACCTCGACGGGCTGCGCGAACGGGCACTGATGGTCCGCAGCCAGGGCTACCGCGGGATGCTGGCGATCCACCCGGCGCAGGTGCCGGTGATCAACGCCGCGTTCACTCCCTCGGACGAGGAAGTGGCCCATGCCCGCGCCGTGGTGAGGGCCTTTGCCGAGAACCCCGGCAAGGGCACGGTGGCGCTTGATGGGGCAATGGTCGACATTCCGCACCTCAAGCTCGCCCGCGCCCTGCTGGCCGACGCCGGACTGGCGGAATAGGCACTATTCCTTTTCCTACATGAACCGATTTGGTTACCCATCGGCGCGACTCGCATAGCTGGAGCGCGCACCATGGCCCTGATCGAATCGCTTATCGGACCCATCGCCTCGATCATCGACAAGGTGATTCCGGACAAGGAAGCGCGGGCCAGGGCCAAGCTCGAACTGCTGGCGCTGGAAGGGACGCAGGAACTCAAGCAGATCGAGGTCCGTCTGGCGGCGATCGTCGCGGAAGCCAGTTCCGCCGATCCCTGGACCAGCCGCGCCCGCCCCAGCTTTCTCTACGTAATGTATACGCTGCTGCTGTTTGCCATCCCGATGGGGTTGCTGGCGGCCTTCAATCCTGCAGTGGCCGGCGAAATCGCCAAGGGCATGAACGCATATCTGAACGGCTTGCCGGAACCGCTCTATGCGTTGTTCGGCACCGGCTATCTCGGCTACACCGCCGCGCGGCAATGGGGCAAGGTCAAGGGCGTCGAGCGGTAAGACTCGAGGGGGACGAAGCCCACTTAACGGAATCCCACATCCAGAAAACCAGGTTTTGGCCCGTTCCATTCCCCGGCGGGAACCGGCGCATCGTCTTCGTCACGGTAACGGCGCGGACGATCGGCAGCCTGTTCCGCCCTTGAGCTGCGCTCAGGCCGGGGAGCCCGTTCCTGCCGGTCGGCCCGTTCCGGTCGCGGCTTGCGTTCGCCACGTTCCGGCCGAGCCTTGCGCGGGCGCTCCTCGCGCGGCTCCTCTGGCTGCGGCCGATCTTCGCGGCTGCGCGCTTCGCGGCGGGGCTTTTCTTCCGCTGCGGCCTCGGGCGCGGTCAGTTCGACCCGCACGTCTTTCTTGCCGAACACCGGGATCTGGGCCCCGGTCAGCTTTTCGAC
>NCJP01000238.1:2619-3368 GCA_002278985.1 Erythrobacter sp. 34-65-8 | reverse complement strand
GCCGCTCGACTGGATGAAGATGGCAGACGTGGCCGTGACCAGCATCAGCACCAGCCAGACCTTCCCCAGCAGCTTGTGGCGCGGCGTGCCCTTCGCCGCCAGCAACAGGTAACCGCCGAGCGGAACCGTGGGAATGACGGTCGCGACGTGGATGATGATCGGCAGCTTGGCGTAATGGTGCAGGTTGGGCACCATGCCGAGCGCCGCCTTGCCCAGCGCCAGCACCATGACAAAGGTCATGGTGAAGCAGGCCAGGCTGACGGCCGTGCGGGCCACCGGGCCGATATCGAACCCGGCGGCCGGGCGGCGTGCTGTGTTGGCGGCGGGGGCGGGGGCGGGGGTAGGGGCAGGGGCGGAAAGCGAAAGAGCGGTCATGGCTGGTCTCCTCTGGGGCATTCGTGGTTTGCCTGCCCAGAATGTCGCCGCACTGTTCGCGGGCAATCGCCCCTGCGCCAGCCGCACGGTCTGTACGTGAAATGAGGCGCTGGTGCGCGGGTTTGCCACTTTACGAAGCGCGAACGGGCGCTAGGCTGCCGGTCCATGCCAGACACCGCCACCACCCCCACAAGCCAGTCGCACCGGTTCTGGCGCAAGCTCGTGCTCGACTTGGCGGTCATGGTGGGGATCGGCGTGGTGCTGGCGGTGATCGGCCCGTTCGGGACGTTTGAGACCAGCCTGCCGGTCAGGCTCGCTTACTGGACCAGTCTCGCAGTGGCCGGATACGCCTTCTACCGTCCGATTGGCTGGCT
>NCJP01000238.1:0-2588 GCA_002278985.1 Erythrobacter sp. 34-65-8 | reverse complement strand
CGCTTGCCTGATTGCGACGGTGCCGATGTCGCTGGCGGTGGCGGCAGTCGACCGCCTACCATACGGGCAGCCGTTCCCGCCGTTCGAGGTGCTGGCGGTCAATTATGGCTACGTGCTGGTGATTGGCGCCATCGTGACCTTGCTGTTCTTCCTGTTTGACCCTGACCGGGCCGCGGCTGCGCAGGCCAAGGCGCTGCGGTTGCCCGAACCGGTTTCCGATTCTGTTCCGGCGCCGGTTTCGGAACCCGCGCCTGCGGTCGGGCGCTTCCTCGAGCGACTTCCGCCGCACCTCGGCACAGACCTGATCGCGCTGGAGATGGAGGACCACTATGTCCGCGCGCATACGGCGCTCGGCAGCGAGCTGATCCTGATGCGGCTGCGCGATGCCATCGCCGAACTGGACGGGATCGAGGGTCTGCAGGTCCACCGCAGCTGGTGGGTCGCGCGCCATGCGGTGGAGGATGTGCGCCGTGACGGGCGCAACCTGCGGCTGGTCCTGCCCGGCGGTCTGGAAGCCCCGGTCGCCCGTGCCAATGTGGCCGTGCTCAAGGAGCAGGGCTGGATCTGAGACCTCTCGCGGGGCTGCCGACCACGCTGCCCCATCGAATATGACCGTTCCGACACCCTGATATCACCGCACTGTCGCAGTCAGGTCGCGGTCGTTTCACACTTGATCGGTAGCCGCCCTGCAACCTTTCAGGGAGCACCCGATGTCCAGATTCATGTCCGTCCACGACGCCTTGCTCTGTTCGACAGTTTTGCTGCCGACTGCCGCATTCGCTCAAACTGCTGCGCCAGAGGCTGTTGTGGCCGACGATACCACCATCGTTGTCACCGCGCAGAAGATCGAGCAAAGGGCGGTCGATGTTCCGATCACCATTTCGGCCGTCAGCGGCGAGCGGATCAAGGATCTGGGGGTCAGCGATCTCGACGAACTGTCGAGCTATATCCCCGGCCTCAACATCCAGGAACAGAGCGCCAACAATCCCGGCATCGTGATCCGCGGGATCACCTCGGACAGCGGCTCGTCGCAGCAGGGCCCGCGCGTGACGCTCTATTATAACGGGGTCGATATCTCGCGCTCGCGGGGGTCCTATCAGGCAATCTACGATCTTGAACGGGTGGAGGTCATCAAAGGCCCGCAGGCAACCCTGTTCGGCACGGCTTCTGCCGTTGGCGCGATCAGCCTAGTGTCGGCCAGGCCGCGTCCGGGCCTGGCGGGTGAACTGACCGGCGGATACGGCAATTTCGACCAGACCCTGGTTGGCGGCTATCTCAACGCGGGATCGGACGTGGTGGCCGGGCGGATTGCTTTCGAAGGGCGGACACGTGACGGCTACGTCGAAAACCTGGCGGCATCGCAGGAGGAGGAACTCTACGCGCAGGATCAGCTGGGCGTTCGCGCCTCGTTGCGCTTCACGCCCACTGATGCACTGACGATAGACCTGGTCGGCACTTATGATCGCCAGCGCAACGGTGGCACACCCTTCATTTCGGGCACCCTGCCGACTGAAGCAGGCCCAGCCGATCCGTTCGGCGCGGCCAATCTGGGTGGTTCGCCCTTTTCCGCGCAGGCCCTGGGCAACAGCCAGCTGGGTCTCGACCGAGACGTCTATGACGCCAACTTCACGCTGGCTTACGGTTTTGCCGATGGCTGGACCTTTACCACGGTCAACGGATACCGCGAATTCGACAGTGCCGAAGTGTTCGACGCCGATGGCAGCGCCGCGCCTTATCTCGAGTTCGCCGAGATCGCCGATGGCTGGCAAATGAGCCACGAGGCGCGCTTCAGCTACGCTGATCCGTCATGGCGGGCATCATTCGGGTGGAACTATTTTACCGAGAAAGGGCGCCAGAACGTGCCCTTTTCGACTGAGGAAGGCGTGTTCATCCAGTGCCTGACCGGGGCATTCAGCGGACTAGGCGTCGCGTGCGTCAATCCCGCCGGTGCAGTGACTGTGCTCAATATCACCCCTGCTCTTTCCGGTGGCACCATCGCCGCGCTGCCATACAGTTCCGTATTCGAAAACCAGGGCGACAATCAGAGCTATTCGGTCTTTGCCGATGCCACCTGGATCGCTGCGGAGGCGCTTGAACTTACTGCCGGGGTGCGGTTGCTGATCGAAGAACGCAAGTCGGGCTTCATCTCCAGCGTGCCCGTGTCGGTGCTGCCGCAACTGCTGCCTGAGCCCAACCGGACTGGCCTGCTGCGAGCAGTGCCGTTCCTCAACTTTTCGCTCATCCCGGGCCAGATCGACACCGGTGGGCAGACGTTCGAGGCGGATCGCAGCTTCTCGGCCGTCTTGCCCCGGTTCAATGTCCTTTACCGCCTTTCCGATCAGGTCAACGTGTTCGCCACCGTATCCAAGGGCCGCCGGTCGCCGGTCGTCCAGTTGTCGGCGGCGCGGTCCGGTGGCTTTGCTGTGCCCAACCTGCAAGTGGTGCCACAGGAAACGGTCTGGAACTACGAGGTGGGTTTGAAGGGCGCGGCGGGCATCCTGTCGGGGTCACTTGGTATCTATTACCAGAAATATGACGGTTTCCAGGTCAGCGTGACGCAGTCCGATGGGAGCACACGCACGGAAAGC
>NCJP01000035.1 GCA_002278985.1 Erythrobacter sp. 34-65-8 | reverse complement strand
GTGTTCCCAGGTCCAGGCATCCTCGCGCTGGTAGCGGGCAAAGCTTTCGATGCTGGCGGCGAGCGGCCCCTGCGTGCCCTGCGGGCGCAGCCGCGTATCGACTTCATAGAGCGCGCCCTGCGCGGTCGGTACGCTGAGGGCGGCGCTGACCCGCTGGGCCAGACGGTTGAAATAGAGCGTTGCCCCCAGCGAGCGGCGCCCATCCGATTCGCCCTCGTGCGTGCCGGAGAAGAGATAGACAATGTCGAGATCGGACGCATGGGTGAGCAGGCCCCCGCCGAAACGCCCGAACCCCAGCACCAGGAGTTCGCTCCCGGCAATCCTGCCATGCTCGCGGGCAAATTCCTGCGCCGCCGCCTCGCTGGCCAGCTGCAAGGCCGCCTCGGCATAGCGTGACAGGGCGCGGGCGATATCGAGCGGGTCGTGCACCGCCTCGATCAGCTGCACTCCCAGCGCGAAGCGCGCTTCGCCGGTGACCAGCCGAATGCGGTCGAGCAATTGCTCGTACCCTTCGTCGCGCTCGGTGCGGGCCATCTTGGCCTTCAGGGCGGCAGTCGATCCGGGCAGGTCGAGCGCGCTCTGGTCAATCAGTGTATCGAGCAGGTCGGGCCGCCGCCCCAGCTCGTCTGCCAGCGGTGGGGCGAGCGTGAGGATCCGTACCAGCTGGTCCAGCAGGCCAGGCCGCGCTTCGAGCAGGCGGAACAGGTTGATCGCGCTCGACGCCCTTTCCAGCACGTGTTCCCACCTCAGCAAGGCGCGTTCCGGCTCGGGTGCTTCGGCCAGCGCCTCCAGCAGACGCGGCAACAGGCTGGCGAAGGCGGCCTGAGCCGACGGGCTGCGCAGCGCGCGGATATGCCCGTCCTGCCAGCCGTCAATCCGCAGCGCCAGCGCCTCCGGATCGGCATAGCCCAGTTCGGCCAGAAGGGACGGGAGGGCACCGGCAGCCCTATGTCCGGTTGCCGATTCCGCCCCGATCAGCCGGTCGAACCGCTCGGCCACCTGCGCCGTAACGCCGGCCAGCTCTTCCAGCAGCGCGGCACCATCAGCGAGGCCATCCAGCCGCGCTACCCGGTCAAGCGCCTCACCGCCGGGCAGGGTGTGGGTCTGCTGGTCCTCCAGCATCTGCAACCGGTGCTCAACCGTGCGCAACCGGTCGTAGCTTGTCCCCAGCGCCATGGCGTCCTCGGCCGAGACCAGCCCGGCGGCGGCCACTGCGTCGAGCGTCGCCCGTACGCCGCGCAGCCGCAGCGAAGGATCGCGCCCGCCATGGATCAGCTGGTGAGTCTGCGCGAAGAACTCGACCTCGCGGATGCCGCCGCGCCCCTGCTTGAGGTTGAACCCGGGCTGCGGGGCGAGCGGGCCGGTGTAAGTCTCGCGGATGCGTGCGGTAAGCCGCCCGATCTCCTCGATCGCGCCGAAATCGAGGCTGCGCCGCCACACGAACGGGCGGATCGCGGCGAGGAATGCCTCGCCCGCCGGAATGTCGCCGGCACAGGCCCGCGCGCGGATGAACGCCGCCCGCTCCCACGCCAGTGCCGAGCTTTCGTAATGCGACAGGGCCGCATTGTACGAGATCGCCAGCGGGCTGACTTCGGACGCCGGGCGCAGGCGCAGATCGACCCGGAAGACATAGCCTTCGGCCGTGCTCTCGGCGAGGGTGCGGACGATTTCACGGGCATAGCGCTGGGCCGCCTCGCCCGGTTCGTCCCGTTCGCGCCGGGGCAGGGTGTCGGGATCGTAAAGCAGGATCGGATCGATATCCGAGCTGTAGTTCAGTTCCCCCGCACCGTGCTTGCCCAGCGCCAGTGCGATGAACCCGCGCGGCTCCTGGTCCGTGCGCCGCAAAACCGCATCGCGGATTGCGGCATCGAGCGCGCGGTCGGCCAGCGCGGACAGTTCTCCGGTCACCTGCGCGAGCGGGAAGGCTCCGGCCAGGTCGCTGATGGCCAGCACCAGCGCCACCCCCAGCCGCTCGCGCCGCAGGGCCACGCCGACATCGTCGATCCCTTCGCCGGAGGCCCGGGCGCGTTGCAGGGCTTCCTCGCCCCGCCCCGCTTCCAGCAACTCTGCCAGATCGGGGCGCCGCTCCAGCGCCATGGCGAGGAACGGCGCGTGGGCGCGGGCGCGTTCGGCAGCAGAGGTCCAGTCCGGGCTCATGCCGGCGTCCCTGCCCCGCTCCGCCGGACGAGGCAAGCCCGCCAACCTTGCGACATGGCTCCGCCTGCTGCAAAGGTGCCGTCACGATGCATTACGAGGAACACCGCTGATGAACCGCTTTGTACTGGCTGCCGCCACCGCTGCCGCGCTGGGCGCCTGCAGCGCGAGCACCGAACAGGCCGGACTGGATATTCCCGCCATCGAGGCGGGTGAACTGTCGCAGACGACCATGGTCGACATTACCCGCGAGCTGAGCTCCGACGCATTCGAGGGGCGGATGCCGGGATCGCCCGGGGAAGAGAAGACCGTCGCCCTGCTGACCGAGCGGTTCCAGGCCGCCGGGCTGGAGCCGGGCAACAACGGCAGCTGGGTGCAGAAAGTGCCGCTGGTGGAGATCACCGGGCGCGATTACGCCCCGCTGTCGATCAAGGGCCAGGGCGTGAACCTGTCCTTCCAGTACCAGCAGGACTGGGTCGGTGTGACCTACCGCGAGGAAGCGGCGACCGCTCTGGCCGACAGCGAACTGGTGTTCGTAGGCTACGGGATCGTCGCCCCTGAAAAGGGCTGGAACGACTATGCCGGGATCGACATGAAGGGGAAGACCGCCGTCATCCTGGTCAACGATCCTGATTTTGCTACCGAAGGCCTCGAAGGGCCGTTCAATGGCAAGGCGATGACCTATTACGGCCGCTGGAGCTACAAGTATGAGGAAGCCGCCCGGCAGGGTGCGGCAGGCGCGATCATCGTCCATGACACGGCGCCCGCCTCCTACGGCTGGAATGTGGTCGAATCGAGCTGGTCCGGGCCGCAGGCCTATGCCCAGCGCGGGGAGAATGCCCCGCCGCTGACGCAGATGAACGCCTGGGTGCAGAAGGGCGTGGCCGAGCAGATTGCCAAGGCAGCAGGCAAGGATCTCGCCACCCTGTCCGCCGAAGCGGCGAAAAAGGGTTTCAAGCCGATGCCGCTGGGGCTGACCGTGTCGACCAGCTTCCAGAGCGACATCCGCACGTTCGAATCGCAGAACGTGATCGGGATCCTGCGCGGCAAGACCCGGCCGGAAGAATACGTCATCCACACCGCGCACTGGGATCACCTCGGCCGGTGCACACCCGCCCCCGACGGCGACGACATCTGCAACGGTGCGGTCGACAACGCTACCGGTACTGCGGCCCTGGTCGCGCTGGCGGAAGCCCACGCCAAGGCCGGAGCACCCGATCGCAGCCTGGTGTTCCTGGCCGTGACAGCCGAGGAATCGGGCCTTCTCGGCGCGCATTACTATGCCGAGAACCCGGTCTTCCCGCTCAGCCAGACCGTGGGCGGCATCAACATGGACGCCTTTCTGGTGGGCGGGACGTCGAAGGACGTGACGGCCGTCGGCCTCGGCAAGTCGCAGCTGGACGAATTCCTCGAAAACGCGCTGACGGCCGACGGGCGCACGGTCACCCCGGACCCGAACCCGGAAGCGGGCTATTACTACCGCTCCGATCACTTTGCCTTTGCCAAGCGCGGAGTGCCGTTCCTCTATGTCGACGGCGGCGAGGATCTGGCCGAGGGCGGGCGCGAGGCTGGCGCGGCACTGGCGGCGGAATACCGCGACAAGCGCTATCACGGCCCGAAGGACGAATTCGACGAGAACTGGGACTGGTCGGGCGTAATGGCCGACCTGCAGCTGTTTTACCGCATCGGCCGCATGCTGGCGGAAAGCGCGAGCTGGCCCAACTGGAACGAGGGCGACGAATTCCGCGCCATCCGCGATCAAAGCTGCGCGGCCGGCGCAGGGTGTGGCAGCTGACCAGTCCAGTTGGAGCGGTACCGGTGACTGCATTGATGCCGCCCGAATGGGCGCCGCAAAGCTGGCTGTGGGTCGGTTTCCCGCACGATGCGGAGGAATGGCCGGGCTACCTTGCGCGTGCACAGGAACAGATGGCGGCCTTCGCCAGTGCTGTGGCCGAGAGCGGGCAGGACGTGCGGCTGCTGGTCCGCGACGAGGCCAACGAGGCGCGGGCGAAGGCGCTCTGCTCAGCCTCCGTCACGCTGGAGCGGCGGGTCTATGGCGACGTCTGGCTGCGCGACACCGGGCCCCTGGTGCGGGCCGATGGTTCCGGGCTGCGCTGCCGCTTCAACGGCTGGGGTGGCAAGTACCTGATGGAGGGCGACCAGACAATCGGCGCCGAACTGGCGCGTGATGCCGGGTTGCCTGTCGTGGAGAGCGACTGGGTGCTGGAAGGCGGCGCGATTGACGGCGATGGCACCGGTCTGGTCGCCACCACGGAGCAATGCCTGCTCAATCCCAACCGCAACCCGCACCTGTCACGCGATCAGATCGAGGCGCGGCTGGCCCGCGATCTCGGCTTTACCCGCGTGCTGTGGCTGGGTGACGGGTTGATCAACGATCATACCGACGGGCACGTCGACAACCTCGCCCGCTTCGTCGCCCCCAACGTGCTCGCCCTGCCGCGCGCGACCGGCACCGACGATCCGAACGCCGCGATCTATGCTGATGCGAAGACGCGGGCAGAGGGCATGGGGGTCAAAGTGGAAGAAATTCCCTCACCCGGCCTGATCGAACGAGACGGACGGATCGAGCCTGCCAGCTATGCCAACTTTGCGATCACCACCCGCCTGGTGGTCGTGCCGACGTTCGGCTCTCCTCACGATACCGACGGCGTGGCGGCCATTGCCGCGCTGTTTCCTGATCGGGACACGGTCGGCCTGCCCGCCGATGCCGTGCTGGCAGGGGGCGGGGGTTTCCATTGCGCGAGCCAGCAGATGCCCGTGCTTTAACGATTGGTTTACCGGCGCGGGGCCAATGTGAACCGATGGCTCACGCTCTTGCCCTTGCCCGCAATGCGACGCTCAATGTGTCGCTGGACTGGCTGCGCCCGATGCTGGTGGTCGGCTGTGGTCTGGCGCTGGTGTTCGCGCGTCAGCCGCTGCCGTTCTGATCAGAACAGCCGGATAAGGGCGGCCACGGCCGCTCCGCCCAGCACCAGGCCGACCACGCTGCGCCAGAGCGGATCGCTGACTTTGCCGGAGGCTTTTGCGCCGAGCCAGTTGCCCAGCAGGACCATGGGAAAGAGCGCTGCGGCGAGCAGGGGATGGCGCATTTCCATGATCCCCAGCACGCTTGCCGAGAGCAGTCCGGCCAGCCCGGCAACGGTGAACACCAGCATCATTGACGCCTTGGCCGTCTCGCGCGGAATGTCGCGCCCGACATAGTAGGGCACCACCGGCGGCCCCGGCATCCCGGCATATCCGGTCATCAGCCCGCTGACCACGCCGACTCCACCCGTTACCAGCGGGCCATGATGGAGGGCTCTACGCCGAGGGAGGAGAATCGCAGCGAAGGCTGACAGGGCGATCAGCGCGATCACCAGCCGGGCAATGTCCGGACCGGTGGCGGCAAGGGCAAAAAGACCCAGAGGAGTAAGCAGCAGCACCAGGCCCGAAAGGTGGAATGCGCTGCGCTCCGCCCCGCGCACCAGCCGCCGGATTTCGGTCAGCCCGATGAAGAGGGACAGGAAATTGGCCACAACCACCGATTCAACCGGCGGCAGGGCCAGCGCCAGCACCGGCACCAGCAGGATCGCCATGCCGAAGCCCGCCAGCCCGCGCACATAGGCCGAGCCAAGCGTCGCCAGCAGAGCGATTGTGACCTGTGTCCAGGTCAGGCCGAGCCCGGCCAGCAATTCTGTCAGAAACTCTGGCAGGGGAAGATCAATGATTGGCGTGGGGGTCGGCAGCCGCTGATGCATCGGCACCCGCACCGGCCGATTCCATGATCGCGTTGCGGACCCGCAGCCAGCGCTCCATTTCCTCGATCTCGGCCTGCTGCGTGGCGATCACGCGGGTGGCGAGCTCCCTGACCTTCTCGTCGGTGCCGTATTTCAGCGCCACTTCGCTCATCTCCACCGCACCGCGATGGTGGGCCAGCATCCCCTGCATGAAGGCAACGTCAGGATCGGCGTCCACCGTCGTCATCCCCTCGTGCATGCGCTGACTGGCCGCATCGTAGGCGGCCTGAGCTTCAGTCATTGCCGGAGCGGCAGCGCCCTCTGCTGTGTCGGTGGCCGGTTCACCGGAACAGGCGGCCAGAACGAGGGCCAGGGCCAGAGCTGCAATCATCCGCATCATCAGTCTCCCTTGCGCAGATCGGGCGGCGTCGCCTCGGCGCGGAGCATGGCAATCGCTTCGTCCAGTGTCATCACCTTCTGGTGCTCGGCGCCCAGCGTGCGGACGGCGACTTTGCCTTCCTCCGCCTCGCGCTTGCCGACCACCAGCAGGTGCGGCACCTTGGCGAGGCTGTGCTCGCGCACCTTGTAGTTGATCTTCTCGTTGCGCAGGTCGGTCTCCACCCGGATTCCTGCGCTGTCCAGCTTCGCCGTGACATCGCGGGCATAGTCGTCGGCATCGGACACGATCGTCGCCACCACCGCCTGCACCGGGGCCAGCCACGCCGGCATCCGTCCGGCATAGTGCTCGATCAGGATGCCGATGAAACGTTCGTAGCTGCCGAATATCGCGCGGTGGAGCATGACCGGGCGGTGCTTGCCGCCGTCCTCGCCGACATAGGTCGCATCGAGCCGTTCGGGCAGCACCCGGTCGGACTGGATCGTCCCGACCTGCCAGGTCCGCCCGATCGCATCGGTCAGGTGCCATTCGAGCTTCGGCGCGTAGAACGCGCCCTCGCCCGGCAGTTCTTCCCATTCGAGGCCATTGGCGGTCAAAGCATCGCGCAATTCCTGCTCGGCCTTGTCCCAGTCGGCATCGGACCCGAACCGCTTGTCCGGGCGCAGGGCCAGCTTGATATCGTAGGTGAAGCCGAAATCGCGATAGACGCTGTCGGCCAGCGCGATGAAGTCCTGCACTTCGGCCACCACCTGGCCTTCGGTGCAGAAGATGTGGGCATCGTCCTGCGTGAACTGGCGCACCCGCATCAGCCCGTGCAGCGCGCCGTGGGGTTCGTTGCGGTGGCAGCAGCCCATCTCGCCCAGCCGGACCGGCAGGTCGCGGTAGGACGTGATGCCCTGCTTGAACACCATCACGTGGGCGGGGCAGTTCATCGGCTTGATCGCCAGCCATTCGGCATCATCGGCAACCTTGGGAGAGGCTGCGCCGCTCTCTTCGTCGACATCGGGCACGATGTCGGGGACCGCGAACATGTTCTGCGCGTACTTGCCCCAGTGGCCGGACTGGGTCCACTGGCGCACGTCCATCAGTTGCGGGGTCTTGATCTCGCGGTAGCCCGCGCCGTCCATCTTGCGGCGCATATAGGCCTCCAGCTCGCGCCAGATGCGGTAGCCCTTGGGATGCCAGAAGACGCTGCCGTGGGCCTCTTCCTGCAAGTGGAACAGGTCCATCTCGCGCCCCAGCTTGCGGTGGTCGCGCTTGGCGGCTTCCTCCAGCCGGTGAAGGTGCGCATCAAGCTGCTTCTTGTTCAGCCAGCCCGTGCCGTAGATCCGCGTCAGCTGGGCATTGTTCTGGTCACCGCGCCAGTAGGCACCGGCAACCCGCATCAGCTTGAAAGCCTGCGGGTCGAGCTTGCCGGTGCTGGGAAGGTGCGGGCCGCGGCACATGTCGAGCCAGTCTTCGCCGCTCCAGTAGACCGTCAGTTCCTCGCCCTCAGGCAGTTCTTTCGCCCATTCGGCCTTGAAGCTCTCGCCCTCACCTGCCCACTTGGCGATCAGCGCCTCGCGGCTCCACACTTCGCGGCGCAGCGGCTTGTCGGCGCGGATGATGCGGCGCATTTCTTCCTCGATCGCGGGCAGATCGTCCATGCTGAACGGCTCGCGCGTGTCGGGGGCTTTCACGTCGTAATAGAACCCGTCATCGGTTGCCGGGCCGAAGGTGATCTGCGTGCCCGGGAACAACGCCTGCACCGCTTCGGCAAGGACATGGGCATAGTCGTGCCGGGCCAGTTCGAGCGCGTCGGCTTCGTCGCGTGATGTCACCAATGCCAGCTGCGCATCGCCTTCGAACGGCCGGGTCAGGTCGCGCAGTTCCCCGTCCACGCGCGCCGCGAGCGCCGCCTTGGCAAGGCCCGGGCCGATCGCAGCCGCGACGTCGAGCGGGGTCGAGCCCTGCGGCATCTCGCGCACCGAGCCATCGGGCAGGCTGATCTTGAGCAATTCCGTCATCGTATCCGTCCGTTCGTTTCGCGGGCGGCGCCTGAAGCCACGCCCGTTTCCGGGCGCCATGGCACAGGGCCGCGCGCGCTTGAAGCGGCGTTTTCATTCAATCCGGTTTCGGGAGGAAACGCCAGCCACCCGAAACCGGGTGGCGGCGGAAACGATTAGTTCGCGTCCGACCGCCCCCGGAGGGCCGGGGTGGTGGTAGTCGTCACACGGGTGTCGGGCCGTTGCATGAGACTGCGGATAGCGGAATGCCGGTGTCGCTTCAACCGGCATCAAAGCGGTTGCTGCCCGCCATGCTTGCCATGCTGTGCGATCCCGCCAGCCGGGTCGAGCGTTCACGCACGCCGGCCATCATCCGCCATTCGCAGCTGGCGCGGGTGGGCGTCAGCTCGACCGCCATATAACCGCGGCGGCTGGTTTCGGCCCAGGAGAGCTGCGGATTGTCGCTGACCATGGCCTTGGACAGATCAGCCGGAGCAATCGTGGTGAGATAGCTTTCGAACCCGGGCGACGTGACGCTCTGCCCGGCGAACTCGATCCCGGCCGCTTCGCCTGCGTGTTCAAGCTGGAACGCCCAGGCGTTGTGGGTGTCCCCGGTCAGGGTCACGAGGTTGGCATCCGCCTCCCGAGCCGCGGCAAGCAGCCGTTCGCGCGCGGCGGGATATCCGTCCCAGGCGTCCATGTTGGCCGGCAGGCCAGCACGGCTGGCGGCAGCGGCGGCCAGCAACCGGCCGCGCAACCAGTCCGGCGCTTCCCCTGCGAGCCCTTCGACCAGTTCGGCCGGCGAGGCAAAGCGGCCCATCACCACCTGCTGGGCCAGCACCTGCCACGTCCTGCCTGACCTGCGCGAAGACTTCAGCCCGTCGGCCAGCCACAGTTCCTGCGCATCGCCCAGCACGGTCCGGGCCGGATCGGCATAGGCGCCTTCGCGGAAGGCGGTGAGGCGGGCGATCATCTCGTCACGGCCCGCCGCACCTTTGAGCAATTCTGCCAGACTGGGCGGCTGCGAGCGCGCGGTCAGCCGCGTTTCCAGCCGGAACAGCGTGGCAAGCTCGCCAATCTCGTAGCGTGCCCACGGCTCGTCCGAGACCGGCAGCCATTCGCGGTAGGCGCGCATCGCCGCGCCTTTGCGCACCTGCCAGTCGCCCTCGGTGTCGGGCTGGTGATTTTCCGCGCCATCGGCATAGCTGTCGTTGGTGCTCTCGTGGTCATCCCACCCCATCACCATCGGCCATAGCTGGTGCAGGCGGCGCAGGTCGGGATCGGCGCGATAGGCGGCATGGCGCAGGCGATAGTCGGCCAGCGTCACCGTCTCGTGGTCGGGCCACAGGCGGCGGCCGTCCATCATCCTGTCGGGATAGGTGCCCTCGGGATATTCGTAGAGATAGTCGCCCGTGTGGACGACCATGTCGAAATCGCCGGCCTCGGCCGCATGGGCATAGGCGTTGAACCAGCCAAAGCCCAGGTTGGCGCAGCTGAATACCGCCATTCGCCAGCGCGCCACCGGGCCATCGGGCAGGGTGCGGGTGCGGCCCACATCGGACATGGAGCCGTCGGGTGCGATGAAGCGGTAATAGTACCACTGCCCCGGCGCGAGCCCTTCGGCGACAGCCTTGGCGCACCAGTCCCGCGCCGGGCTGGCCTTGGCGAAGCCTTCGCTGGCGATCCGGGTGAAGTTCTCGTCCTCGGCCACCTGCCATTCAAGCGCGATCTCCGCCTCGCCGACGCAGCGGGTCCACAGCAGCACGGTGTTCTGCCCCGGCTCGCCGCTGGCAACCCCATGGGTAAAGCCGTCACCCGGCGCCTGCGCGCCGAGCGGAGCGGCGAACAGCCCCATGCCGATCATCCCGCCCTTGAGCAGCTGGCGGCGGTCGAGCGCGTGGCCCCTTGCCCGGCCCTGCGGTTCGGTCGGAATCATCGTGCGCTCCTCTGCCTGGACATCCAGTTCCCCCGCCCACTGGCTAGTCCGGATGAAACTCTGATGACAGGGAGAATTTCGGCACAGCCGACCGCTTGCGTC
>NCJP01000237.1 GCA_002278985.1 Erythrobacter sp. 34-65-8 | reverse complement strand
CGCATCCGGCCGACCGGATACCAGACCCTGCTGCGCACGATCGTCGGCCAGCAGGTCAGCGTGGCAGCGGCCGCCTCGGTCTGGCGCAAGCTGGAGGCGGAACTGGGCGAGGAAATGGCCCCCGGGGATTTGCTCGCGCGCGATTTCGATGCCCTGCGGGCCTGCGGCCTCTCCCGCCAGAAGCAGGGCTATGTCCGCTCGCTGTGCGAACTGGTGGTTTCCGGCGCGCTCGACTTCGACACGCTGCCTGCCGATGATGAACTCGCCATTGCCGAATTGACCCGGATCAAGGGCATCGGGCGCTGGTCGGCAGAGATATACCTGCTGTTCGCCGAGGGGCGCGCCGACATCTGGCCGGCGGGTGACCTGGCAGTGCAGGCGGGCCTGGGCCGGATACTGGGTTTGCCCGCACGCCCTTCGGAAAAGGAAACTCGTGCCCTGGCAAACGGTTGGCGGCCGCACAGGGGGGCCGTGGCGATTTTCACCTGGCACGCCTACAACAATCCGGCGCTTTAGACCTGCGCATTGGACCGTTGGTCGAATCGGGATGCAAATCCGTGGTTTAACGGTTAGTCTCCGCCATCAATTCCCAACCGGAGGACGCCATGAAAACCTTTGCCACCCTGCTGCTTGCGGCGAGCGCACTGACCCTGCCCGCTGCTGCCAGCGCCGATAACCATGCCCACAAGGGACACACGATGACGACACCCGCCTCCGCTGCCCCCCTGATCGACCGCGAGAAGCTGTTCGGCAATCCGTCCAAGGCAGGCGGCCAGATCAGCCCGGACGGCAAGTGGCTGAGCTGGCGCGCGCCGCATAACGGCGTGATGAACGTGTGGATCGCACCGGTATCTGATCCCGCTGCTGCCAAGGTCATGACCAGTTCGACCGACCGGCCGATTTCGCAGTATTTCTGGTCACCCGACAGCCAGAGCCTGATGTACATTCAGGACAAGGGCGGCGATGAGAACTTCCTGCTTTACGGCATCGACCTTGCTACCGGGGCAGAGCGCACCCTGACGCCGTTCGAGAAGACCCGGGTCATGGTTGTCGGTTCCTCCAATTCGATCAAGGACAAGATCCTGGTCGGCCTCAACAACCGCGACCCGCGCTTTCATGACGTGCACCTGCTGGACCTGAAGAGCGGCGAACTGACGCTGGTGATGGAAAACAACGCCTACGCCGGCTTCCTTGCCGACGACAATCTGGCCCTTCGCATGGCCGTGCGGCCGAATGCGGCGGGCGGGATGGATTATTTCCCTGTGGTCGATGGCAAGGTGGCAGACGCGCCGAGCGATACCACCGGCCTTGAAGATTCCCTCACCACCAACCCGGCCGGCTTCACCACCGACGGCAAGACCATGTACTGGATCGACAGCCGCGGCCGGAATACCGCCGCCCTGATCGCGCAGGACGTGGCCACCGGAGAAAAGCGGGTCATCGCCGAGAACGACAAGGCCGATATCGGGGGCGCACTCAGCAATCCCAAGACCGGCGAAGTGGAGGCTTACAGCTTCACTTACCTGCGGACCGAATGGACTGCGATCAAACCGGAGGTTCAGGCCTCGCTCGACTGGCTCGACAGCCGGCTTGAAGGCGATTTCGGGGTTCAGTCGCGGACCGAGGACGACACCAAGTGGGTGGTCTGGAACGATCCGGTGACCGCGCCGACCAAGGCCTATATCTACGACCGCGGCGCCAAGACCCTGACCGAATTCTACACCAGCCGTCCGGAACTGGTCGGCGCCCCGCTCCAGCCGATGCACCCGGTGGAAATCACCTCGCGCGACGGGCTGACCTTGCCCAGCTATCTCACCCTGCCGCCCGGCAGCGATGCCAATGGTGATGGGATGCCGGAAACCTCCGTCCCGCTGGTGCTGATGGTCCACGGCGGCCCCTGGGCACGCGATGGCTACGGCTACAACCCCTACCACCAGTGGCTGACCAACCGCGGCTATGCCGTGCTCTCGGTCAACTTCCGCGGCTCGACCGGCTTCGGCAAGGATTTCATCAACGCGGGCAACCTCGAATGGGGCCGCAAGATGCATGACGATCTGATCGACGCGGTGAACTGGGCGGTCGAAAAGGGCGTCACTTCGGCTGACAAGGTGGCGATCATGGGCGGCAGCTACGGCGGTTATGCCACGCTCGCCGGCCTGACCTTCACTCCCGATACCTTCGCCTGCGGAGTCGACATCGTCGGGCCGTCGAACCTGGAAACATTGCTCGCCACGATCCCGCCCTACTGGGCGCCGATTGTCGCCCAGTTCCACGAACGGATGGGCAATCCGAACACACCCGAGGGTCTGGCCCTGCTGAAGGAACGCAGCCCGCTCCACTTCGCAGACAAGATCACCAAACCTCTGCTGATCGGCCAGGGCGCCAACGATCCCCGCGTTACTCAGCCGGAAAGCGACCAGATCGTGGAAGCAATGAAAAAGGCCGGCATCCCCGTCACTTACGTCCTGTTCCCCGATGAAGGTCACGGCTTTGCCAAGCCGAACAACAACATCGCCTTCAATGCGGTAACGGAGGCGTTCCTTGCCACCTTCCTTGGTGGGCGGATGGAGCCGATCGGCGATACGGTGAA
>NCJP01000236.1 GCA_002278985.1 Erythrobacter sp. 34-65-8 | reverse complement strand
CCGCAGAAGGGCATGCTGGAGCCGGTCTTTGCGGCGATGGGTTTCACCCATGTCGCCACCCACCGCAGCAAGGACGTGCAACTGTGGCGTCAGGGCGGAATCAACCTGATTGCCAATTATGAGCCCAAGAGCGCCGCGTGGTACTTCGCCCGCGAGCATGGCCCGTCAGCCTGCGGCATGGCCTTCCGGGTTCGGGATGCCCGCAAGGCTTACCAGCACCTGCTCGACAAGGGTGCGGAGCCGGTCCAGGTCCACACCGGCCCGATGGAACTGCACATCCCGGCAATCCGCGGCATCGGCGGCGCGATCCTCTATCTGGTCGACCGCTACGAGAACGAAGCAGGGGAAGGCCTGTCGATCTATGACATCGACTTCGAGTACCTGCCGGGGGCAGACAAGCACCCGGTCGGAGCCGGTTTCCAGCTGATCGACCACCTCACCCACAACGTCTACGGCGGGCGGATGAAGTACTGGGCGGACTACTATGAAACCCTGTTCAACTTCCGCGAGATCCGCTTCTTCGACATCAAGGGCGAATATACCGGCCTCACCTCCAAGGCGCTGACCGCGCCCGACGGCAAGATCCGCATCCCGCTCAACGAGGAAGGCGAAGGCGGCAAGGGCCAGATCGAGGAGTTCCTGCGCGAATTCAACGGTGAAGGCATCCAGCATATTGCGCTGATCTGCGAAGACCTGCCCGCCTGCTGGGACCGGCTCAAGGCACTGGGTGTGCCGTTCATGACCGCCCCGCCCGCCACATACTACGACATGCTGGCCGAGCGCCTGCCCGGCCACGGCGAAGATGTGGACCAGCTCAGGATGCGGGGCATCCTGCTCGATGGAACCACCGAAGGCGGGCAACCACGTTTGCTGCTGCAGATCTTTGCCCAGGCGCAGGTCGGGCCGGTGTTCTTCGAATGCATCCAGCGCAAGGGTGACGACGGCTTCGGCGAAGGCAACTTCAAGGCCCTGTTCGAAAGCATGGAGCGTGACCAGATCCAGCGCGGCGTGCTGGAAGTGGAGCCGGCCCAATGAGCGCGCACCCGATCGCCTTGGGCGGCATCCACCACACCGCCTATCGCTGCAAGGACGCAAAAGAGACCGTGGAGTGGTACGGCCGCGTACTTGGCATGGATTACACCACCGCCTTTGCCGAGGACCATGTGCCGTCGACAGGCGCCTATGATCCCTACATGCACGTGTTCCTCGATGCCGGGAACGGCAATGTCCTGGCGTTCTTCGAGCTGCCCAACCAGCCCGATATGGGCAGGGACGAGAACACCCCGGCATGGGTCCAGCACCTCGCCTTCCGGGTCGGTTCCGAGGATGAGCTGCTCGCCGCCAAGGCCCATATCGAAGGCCTCGGTATCGACGTGCTCGGTCCGACTCATCACGGCATCTTCAAGTCGATCTACTTTTTCGATCCGAACGGCCACCGCGTCGAACTGGCCGCCGATATCGGCACGGATGAACAGTACGCCGAACTCAAGCGTGTCGCCCCGATGATGCTGGAAGAGTGGAGCCAGACCAAAAAGGCACCCCAGCACGCTGCCTGGCTGCATGAACTTGCCCGCAAGGAGCACGGCGTCGGTTAGACTCCATTGCGGCGCCTTCAATCGCGCCCTCAATATTGTGAGGCCCGGGACGCTTGGCATCGGGCGGGAACCTGATAGCGCGTCCCGGTGGACGAGCAGGCAACCCCGATCAAACCATCCGGACTGACGAAACGGCAGGAACACGCCCTCGCCGCGGTGACCGGCGTCACGGTTGCCAATGCCTATTACATCCATCCGATCGTGTCGGAGGTGGCGCAGGACTTCGGGGTCAATGCGGCTACTATCGGCTTGGTGCCGGCGTTGAACCAGATTGCCCTGGCACTGGGCATCTTCCTCCTGCTGCCACTGGGCGACCGGTACGGTAACCGTACCCTCTGCGTGATCTTTGGCTTTTGCCAGGCGGCAGCGCTGGGAATCATGGCCCTCGCCCAGCAATTCTGGCTGTTCCTGGCCGCTTCGACCGTGCTCGGCTTCTTCACCATCGCCCCTTATCTCCTGCCCGCCTATGCCTCGAAACGGGTCGGCCCTGAGCGCCTCGGCCATGTAACGGCAACTCTGACGGCGGGGATCATCTTCGGTATCCTGATTGCCCGCGTCGGCGCCGGGGCGATCGCGGAGTATCTCGACTGGCGGCTGGTCTATGTCATCGCCACAGTCCTGATCGTCGGCACCACCATGGCCCTGCCTTTCCTGATGGAGCCCCGCCGCCCCGCGTCCACACCGGCAACTGACATGACCAGTTATCCGGCCTTGCTCGGGTCGATCTTCCCCTTGCTGGCGCGTCATCGCGAGGTGTTGCTGTCAGGCCTTATCCAGTCCCTCAACTTCGGCATTTTCCTGTCCGTCTGGCTGGGGCTTGCGCTTCACCTGACCAGCGCGGACATGGGATACGGCACCGACGTGGTCGGCTATCTCGCCGGGATTGCGGCGCTGAGCATCTACGGGCGCGGCTGGCGCCGCGCCTTAGCTCCGTGGGTGGCCTGCCAGGCTGGGGGGCTAGCCTGGCCTGCGGGTCATTTCTTCGCGACTTTGATGTCGGTGT
>NCJP01000034.1 GCA_002278985.1 Erythrobacter sp. 34-65-8 | reverse complement strand
TCACCATCGGCAAACCCATGATCATGGGCCGCAAGACTTTCGACAGTCTTCCGGGCCTGCTTCCGGGCCGCCGCCATATAGTGCTGACCCGGCAGCAGGGATGGCAGGCCGAGGGGGCGGAGGTTGCCCGCAGTGCCGATGACGCTCTCGCGCTCACCGGACCGGGCGAGATCGCGGTGATCGGCGGGGCGGAGGTCTATCGCCTGTTCCTGCCGCTGGCCGAACGGATCGAGCTGACCCAGCTTGACGCAGAACATGCAGGCGATGCCATGATCGACCCGCCGGGCGCCGACTGGACCGAAGCGGCGCGCGAGGAACACGAGGGCTTCGCATTCCTGACGTATCTCCGCGCAGGCGCCGCCGCATGAGGTTTCTCGACCACCGCGAGCCGCTGCCCGAACCCCTGCGCGGGGCGATTGTCGCGCTTGGCAATTTCGACGGGTTCCACCTCGGCCACCAGGCGGTGGCGGGGGAGGCGATCGCCTGGGCGCGGGCCGAGGGCCGCCCGGCGATCGTCGCCACGTTCGACCCGCACCCGGTGCGCTTTTTCCGGCCCGAGATCGCACCGTTCCGCCTGACCACGCTGGAGCAGCGCCAGGAGCTCTACCTCGCTGCCGGGGCCACCGCGATGCTGGTATTCCACTTCGATGCCGCCCTGGCCGGAACCACGGCGGAAGACTTCGTGCGCGGCATCCTCGGCGAGCATCTCGGCGCGGCGGGGGTCGTCACCGGCGAGGATTTCACCTTCGGCAAGGAGCGCGGCGGCAACGTGGGCGTGCTGCGCGAAATCGGCGCAGAGATCGGCATGGCCACCCGAACGGTCGGCCCGGTCATGGATGCGGGCGCGCCGGTATCCTCCAGCCGGGTACGCGATGCCCTGCGCGCCGGAGATCCGCAGGAAGCGGCGCGGCTGCTGACCCGCCCTTTCGCCATTCGCGGCGTGGTGGAGCATGGCGACAAGCGCGGGCGCACGATCGGCTATCCCACCGCCAACCTGGCGATAGAGAACTACCTGCGCCCGCGTTACGGCATCTACGCTGTGACAGGACGGGTGCTGGCGAGCGGCGAAGTGCTGAAAGGCGCGGCCAATATCGGTGTGCGCCCGCAGTTCGATCCGCCCAAGGAACTGCTCGAACCGCATTTCTTCGACTTTGCAGGTGACCTCTACGGGCAGGAAATCGAGATCGCCTTCCACCACTTCCTGCGTCCGGAGGCAAAGTTCGACAGCCTCGAGGCCCTGATCGCCCAGATGGACAAGGATTGCGCGGAGGCGCGGCGGCTTCTAAGCGCGCCGAAGCCATGACCGAACAAACCAAGCGCGATTACCGCGACACCGTCTTCCTGCCGAAGACCGAGTTTCCCATGAAGGCCGGCCTCCCGCAGAAGGAGCCGGGCATGGCCGCGCGCTGGGAGGCCGAAGGGCTTTACCGCCAGCTGCGCGAGAGCCGCGCCGGGCGCGAGAGCTTCATCCTCCACGATGGCCCGCCCTATGCCAATGGCGACATGCACATCGGCCACGCGCTCAACCATGTGCTGAAGGACATGGTCTGCCGTACGCAGAACCTGCTGGGCAAGGACGCGCCCTATGTGCCCGGGTGGGATTGCCACGGGCTCCCCATCGAATGGAAGGTCGAGGAAGCCTACCGCAAGGCGAAAAAGGCCAAGCCGGTGCTTTCCGGCGCTGGGCGTGATGAGGCGGAGGTCAAGGCGTTCCGCGACGAGTGCCGCGCCTATGCGCAGGGCTGGGTCGATACCCAGCGCGAACAGCTGAAGCGCCTCGGCATCATGGGCGACTGGGACAATCCCTACCTGACCATGCAGAAGGACAGCGAGGCGATCATCGTCGCCGAACTGCTCAAGCTGGCCGAAGCGGGCAACCTCTATCGCGGGGCCAAGCCGGTGATGTGGTCCCCGGTCGAGGAAACCGCGCTGGCCGAGGCGGAGGTCGAATACGAGGACATTACCTCGACCCAGATCGACGTGGCATTCGAGATCATCGAAAGCCCGATCCCCGAACTGGTCGGCGCCCACGCGGTGATCTGGACAACCACGCCGTGGACGATCCCGGTGAACCAGGCTTTGGCTTATGGGCCGGAGGTTGAGTATGTTCTCCTTGTTGCCGCCGATGCAAGCCTCGAGCTTGAAAAGATGTCCCTTGAAGAACGTCGGGCGGCATCCTTCTCGCTGCTGGTCGCCAAGGAACTGGTGCCAACATTCGTGGAACGGACAGGGCTCATCTGCGCTGTCGCCAAGACGATCAAAGGCTCCGAATTCGCCGGAACCCTCGCCCGCCACCCCATGCACCACCTCGGCGGGTTCTACGCCGCGCCGCGCCCGCTGCTGCCTGGCGACTTCGTCACCACCGACTCCGGCACCGGCCTCGTCCACATGGCGCCCGATCACGGCGAGGACGACTTTGACCTATGCAAGGCGCACGGGATCAACCCCGTCTTCGCGGTCCGCAATGACGGGCGTTACCGCGACGACTGGACCTGGCTCGGCGCTGCTGACGAGCGTCGCATGTCGGTCATCAACCCCAAGTTCAACGCGCCTGATGGCCCGATCTGTTCGGACCTGCGCGAAGCGGGCGCGCTGCTCGCCGCGAGCGCGGATTACCAGCATTCCTATCCGCACTCATGGCGGTCCAAGGCCAAGGTGATCTTCCGCTGCACCCCGCAGTGGTTCGTGCCGATGGACAAGCCGGTCGGCGTGGGCGACTTCGACGTCGCCATCCCCAATCCCATCGGCGGGGCCATCGCCCCGTTTGTGGCCAAGGACCATTCCACCTTGCGCGAAATCGCCACGCGCGAGATCGAGCGGGTTCGCTTCTTCCCGGAAAAGGGCCGCAACCGGATTGGCAGCATGGTCGCCGGGAGGCCCGACTGGGTGCTTTCCCGCCAGCGCGCCTGGGGCGTGCCGATCACGCTGTTCGTGCGGCCTGACGGCACCTACCTGCAAGACCCGGCGGTCAACGCCCGCATCGTCGCCGCCGTGCGCGAGGAAGGCATGGACGCGTGGAACAGCGCCAACAAGGCCGCCTTCCTCGGCCCCGATCATGATCCCGACCAGTTCGACATGGTCACCGACATCCTCGATGTATGGTTCGATTCGGGCACCACGCACGCCTTCGTGCTCGAATCCGGCCGCTGGCCCGCACTACGCTGGCCGGCAGACCTCTATCTTGAAGGCAGCGACCAGCATCGCGGCTGGTTCCAGTCAAGCCTGCTTGAATCCTGCGCCACCCGCGGCCGCGCGCCTTACGATCAGGTGCTGACGCACGGGTTCACCATGGCGAGCGACGGGCGCAAGATGTCCAAGAGCCTCGGCAACACCATCGACCCGATCAAGGTGATGGAGAACTACGGCGCGGACATCATCCGGCTGTGGGCGCTGTCGGTCGATTTCACCGAGGATCACCGCATCGGTGATGAAATCCTGAAAGGGGTCGGCGACCAGTACCGCAAGCTGCGCAACACCTTCCGCTATCTGCTCGGCGCGCTCGACGGGTTCAGCGAAGCAGAGCGGGTGGCCGATGTCGCCGCGATGCCGGAGTTGGAGCGCTATGTCCTGGCGCTGCTGGGACAGGTGGACGCGACGTTGCGGCAGGCGGCGCTGGATTACGACTTCAACACCTATGTCCGAACGCTGAGCGATTTCTGCAACGAGGATCTCTCCGCGTTCTTCTTCGATATCCGCAAGGATTGCCTTTACTGCGACGCGGTCGATGATCCCAAGCGGATGGCTTACCGCACTGTGCTCGACACGCTGTTCCATGCACTGGTGCGCTACGCCGCCCCGGTGCTGGTTTTCACGGCAGAGGAAGTGTGGGGCACGCGCTATCCCAACGGCGGCAGCGTGCATCTTCTGGAGTGGCCGACCATTCCTGATTCAGGACGATTGAACAGCGAAGACGGTGAGATTTGGCTGCATGAAAACGGCAAGCGCCTCGTGCGTTGGTCTTCACTCAGGTCAATCCGGGATCGAGTAAACGAACAGATAGAACCCATGCGGCGCGAAAAAGTCATTCGCTCAAGCTTGGAGGCCGAGGTTGCGCTACCGGAATTCGACATCGCCCCCGAATTGGCTGAGCTGTTAATTACCGGTCCAGTTCGGTTCGGCGATGCCATTTCAGTGACCCGAACTGAGAACCACAAATGCGGCCGCTGCTGGCGCCATCTCCCCGAAGTGGCGGAAGACGGAGCTTTGTGCCATCGTTGCGACACGGTGGTTTCCGGCACGGGAGAGACGGCATGAGCGTTATCTGGCGCAACCGGGTAATCGGGCTGCTGTTCGCGGTTGCGCTCTACGTGGTCGACCAGCTGCTCAAGAGCCATGTGGTCGATACGCTGGGCATGAAGCTGGGAGAGAGCCGGGAAATCGTCTCGTTCTTCAATTTCACCCTGACGCACAATTACGGCATCTCACTGGGCATGTTCCAGGCGACGTCGATGGAGATGCGCTGGATCCTGGTGGCGGTGACCGGGCTGATTGCCCTGGTCGTGCTGGTGTGGATGCTGCGGGAGCAGGTGCTGGGCGATATCCTGGGCCTGTCGCTGATCCTCGGCGGGGCGCTCGGCAACATCCATGACCGCTATAATCTGGGCTATGTGGTCGACTATGCCGACCTCCACTTCGGCGACTTCCGGCCCTTCCTGATCTTCAACGTGGCGGACGCGGCAATCACCATCGGCGTGGTGATTATCCTTGCCCGTTCCTTCCTTGTGCGCGAAAAAGCGCCCAATCCTGACGAACAACCGGCCGGAAAGGCCGCGGAGAATGGTACCCATGCGTAAGATCAGTACCCTCATCCTTCTCGCCGGCGGCAGCGCCATGCTGGCTGCCTGTGGCAGCAGCGGCGGCATTCTCGGCCGTGACCGGCCCGATGAATTCGCCGTGCAGCGCCAGGCCCCGCTGGTGGTCCCGCCTGATTTCAACCTCGTTCCCCCCGCCCCCGGCGCCCCGCGCCCGGCCGAAGGCACGGCAGCCGAGCAGACGCTCGATGCCCTGTTCGGCGGCCCGGCCCCGCGCAGCGCGATCGAAACCAGCGCGCTCGACCGTGCCGGTGCCCCGGAAGCCGGCATCCGCACCACGGTGGGCGATCCCGGCACCAACACGGTTGCCAAGGGCTCGATCACCCGCGACATCGTCGCTGCACCTGAAGGCGACGGCCAGTTCGCACAGGCCGTGATCCCTGGCTGATGTGAGGCAGGCGCATCCGCGCCTGTGCCTCCCCTCTGGTCGGCCCTGCTAGCTAATCGGGGAAGAGTTGGCGGCAGGGCGCGCAGGCCGGGTCACATGCTCGGACGAAATCAGCCCGCTTCGCTGGAGACGAGCAATTTATCGATCTTGCGCCCGTCCATGTCGACCACCTCGAAACGCCAGCCCTGGTCGATGAAGTATTCGCCTTCTTCAGGCAGGTTTCGCAGCACCGCCAGGACATAGCCGGCCACGGTGCCGAATTCGCGGCCTTCGCCGTAATCGAGCCCCAGCCGGTCAGCCAGCGCATCGGCGCTCATCGCACCCGAAACCAGCAGCGATCCATCCTCGCGCTCGACAATCTCCGGCTCATCACCCGGGTCCTGGTCGCTGGCAAACTGGCCGACAATCGCCGTCATCAGGTCGACCGGCGTGACCAGCCCGTCAAGGTGGCCATATTCGTCATGAACCATGGCCATGGCAATCTCGGACTGCTGCAGCACGCGCAGGGCATCCATCGCGTCAAGCTGGTCAGGGACAACTTCCGCCCTGCGCATGAGTGCGGCCAGCTCGATCGGGCGACCGGCCAGCAATTGCACCAGCACTTCGCGTACCCTGACAACGCCCAGAACCTTGTCAGGCGAACCTTCGGCGACGGGGAGCAGCGAATGCGGGCTCTGCGCAATGGCGGCACGGATCGCCCCTTCGTCGGCTCCGATGTCGAGCCAGTCAATCTCGCGCCGCGGGGTCATCAGCTCGCGCACCGGGCGCTCGGCCAGTCTGACCACGCCGGTCAGGATCTGGCTTTGCTCCTTCTCGATCACTCCGGAGCGGGTCGCATCGGCAAAGATCATCTGCAGCTCTTCCGCCGTCACGCTCGATTCGCCTGCCGCACGGATCCGCATCAGCCGCATGAGCAGGCTGGACGAGGTGTCGAGCAGCCAGACGAGCGGAGCCGCAATGCGGGCCAGCCAGGCCATCGGCAGGGCCATCACTGTCGCGATCGGCACCGCGTTGCGCAGCGCAATCTGCTTGGGAACGAGTTCGCCTACCACCAGGCTGGCGTAAGTCGTCAGGGCAATCACCAGGGCAAAGCCTGCCTCGGCCGACCATTTCAGCGGCACCCCCAGCGCAGCGAGCCGCTCGCCCACCGGACCGCCCAGGCTTGCCCCGGAATAAGCCCCCGCAATGATGCCGACGAGAGTGATCCCGATCTGGACAGTTGAAAGGAACTTGCCCGGATCATTGGCCAGGGACAGAGCGGTGGTCGCCGCTCGGCTACCGCGCGCGGCCTTGCCTTGCAGCTGGGCGGTCTTGGCGGAAACGATCGCGAGCTCGGACATGGCGAACACGCCATTGGTCACGATCAGGCCCGCGATGATCAGCAGGTCGGTCCATGGAAAGGGTGTCACCTTCTCACCCCTAGCATATATTTCGTTCCGCACCAGTGTGCTGGGAACAAGCAGCGAGCCGGAGGATTGTTTCGAACAGCTGGCGTTAATGTGGTGCGGACGATATCGCCACGGGGTTTGCCGGGTCTCACGGTAGCCACTCCGTCAAAAAAGAAAATTGAGGAAGGGACTGAATTATGAACACATCCAAGAGTTTTGTTGCCGGATTGGCAGCGATTTCACTGGTCACCGTTTCAGGCTGCGTGACCGATCCGAACACGGGCGAACAGAAGATCTCCCGCACCGCGATCGGCGGGGTCGGCGGTGCTGCCGCAGGCGCTCTTCTGGGCGGTCTGATTGGCGGGAAGACCGGCCGGATCATCGGCGCGGTGGGTGGCGGCGCAGTGGGCGGCGTCGTCGGATACCGGATGGACCAGCAGATCAGGGAACTGCGCGAACAGACCGCCGGCTCGGGTGTGGATGTGTCGGAAGTCGATGGCGCAATCCTGGTCAACCTGCCTGACGGCGTCACTTTCGCCACCGGCAGCTCGGCCATTACCCCGGGCTTCCAGCGGCTGCTCGACAATGTCGCCGCAAGCCTGGTGCAGTATCCGAACAGCCTGGTCGATGTGTACGGCCACACTGACACGGTCGGCTCGACCAGCTCGAACCAGAACTTGTCGGAAAGGCGCGCACAGGCCGTGTCGAACTATCTCGTCTCGCGCGGGGTCAACTCGGCCCGGATCCGCTGGGCCGGATTCGGCGAAACACAGCTCAAGGTTCCGACTGGCGACAACGTCAATGAGCCGATGAACCGCCGGGTCGAAGTCAAGATCATCCCTCTGACTCAGGCAGAGATTGACGCGGCGCGCTGATCAGCGCCGTTCAGCAAGCTCCCAGCGAGCGGAAGAGGGGTCGGTCGCGCCAGCGGTCGGCCCCTCCTCTTTTTTTGGTACCCGGCCCGGTCAGATTGTTCGCGGTGCGAGGACCGCCGCGCGCTCTGCCAGATGCGCCACCGCATCCCCGTGGATAGCGGGCGCGCTGACCAGCAGCCCGAAAGCGCGGGGATCACGCTTGTTGTAATTCAGAGGCGCGCCAAACGCGTCGGTTACCGCCGCGCCAGCTTCGCGAGCGATCAGGGCCGCAGCGGCAATGTCCCACTCGTATCCCCAGCGCAGCGTGGCGACGAGGTCGGCCCGGTCATCGGCCACCATGGCAATCCGCAGTGCAATCGAATTGGGTTTATCGACCAGGGTCAGCACCCGGTCCACTTTGGCGAGCGAATCGGCCGGGACCCGTGCCCCTGCGAACCCGGGACGGCGTGAGGCGGACAGCGCCGAGCCATTCAGCCAGGCGCCCTGTCCGGCTATGCCGAGCCAGCTTTCGCTGCGGGCTGGCGCTTCGAGCATGCCGATCAACGGACGTCCGGCGCTGATGAGGGCAACCGAGACAGCCCAGCCGCTCTTGCCCTTCAGGAAATCGCGGGTGCCGTCGATCGGATCGACCAGCCAGATCAGGCCCCGCTCCAGCCGTTCCGGCGCGTCCACGGTCTCCTCAGAAAGCCAGCCGGCAGAGGGCAGCAGGCGGCCCAGTTCGCGTTTGAGGAAGGCGTCAACTGCCAGGTCGGCTGCGCAAACCGGGCTGCCGGGCTCTTTTTCCCAGCTCTCTACCGTATTGCCCGCACCCGGCCAGGCGTCATAGGCGATCCGGCCCGCTTCGCGGACAATCTGGCCGAGCTGCTGGTGATCAATCATGCCTTCATGCAATTGCTAGCCAAAGGCACACTTTTCAAGCGGGGCAATCCATGCTTATGCCGCGCCGCAACACTTGTCCCCACCCACGAAGCGGAAATTGCCTCTCATGAACATCCACGAATACCAGGCCAAGGAACTGCTCGCGAAATACGGCATCGCCATCCCGGCCGGCCACGCTGCGCTGAGCGTTGAGGAAGCCGTCGCAGGGGCGAAGCAGCTTCCCGGACCGCTCTATGTGGTCAAGGCGCAGATTCATGCCGGCGGACGCGGCAAGGGCAAGTTCAAGGAACTGGGCGCGGATGCCAAGGGCGGTGTGCGCCTGGCCAAGAGCCTCGAGGAAGTCGAAGCCAACGCGAAAGAAATGCTCGGCAATACGCTCGTCACCATTCAGACGGGCGATGCCGGCAAACAGGTCAACCGCCTCTACGTGACCGACGGGGTCGACATCGCGAAGGAATACTACCTTTCGCTACTGGTTGATCGCGCCACCGGCCGGGTCGCTTTCGTCGTCTCGACCGAAGGCGGGATGGACATCGAAGCAGTCGCGCACGACACGCCGGAGAAGATCACCACCTTCACCGTCGATCCGGCGCAGGGCTTCCAGCCGCATCATGGCCGCGCGGTCGCATTCGCCCTCAAGCTCAAGGGCGATCTCAACAAGCAGGCTCAGGTCCTGGCGCGGCAGCTCTATGATGCATTTATCGCCACCGACTGCTCGATGCTCGAAATCAACCCGCTGGTGGAAAGCGACGACGGCAGGCTGCTGGTGCTGGACGCCAAGATGAGCTTCGATTCGAACGCCCTCTACCGCCACAAGGACATCGAAGCGCTGCGCGACGAGACCGAGGAAGACCCGGCGGAAGTCGAAGCGAGCGAATACGATCTCGCCTACATCAAGCTCGACGGAAATATCGGCTGCATGGTCAACGGCGCAGGCCTGGCCATGGCGACGATGGACATCATCAAGCTGAATGGCGCGTTCCCGGCGAACTTCCTCGACGTGGGCGGCGGTGCCACCACCGAAAAGGTGACCGCAGCGTTCAAGATCATTCTGAAAGATCCCGCGGTCGAGGGCATCCTGGTCAACATCTTCGGCGGGATCATGAAGTGCGACGTCATCGCCAACGGCATCGTGCAGGCGGCCAAGGACGTGAACCTGCAGGTTCCGCTGGTGGTCCGGCTTGAGGGCACCAACGTCAACGAAGGCAAGGCCATACTCGACAATTCGGGCCTCGCCATCGTCAGCGCCGACGATCTGGGCGATGCCGCCCGCAAGATCGTGGCCGAAGTGAAGAGGGCGGCCTGAGCCACAAGCCGCCATGGAAACCCGGTGGATGAGTTGACGTTTACGGAAACGTCAGCTAGGGCAGCAGGGTTGAATTTCTCGAGAGGAAGGACATTCCCATGAAAATCCTCGTCCCCGTCAAGCGGGTGATCGATTACAACGTCAAGCCGCGCGTCAAGGCGGATGGCACGGGTGTTGACCTGGCCAACGTCAAGATGAGCATGAACCCGTTCGACGAGATCGCCGTCGAAGAAGCGATCCGCCTGAAGGAAAAGGGCGCAGCGACCGAGATCGTGGTGGTCAGCATCGGCCCGGCCAAGGCGCAGGAAACGCTCCGCACCGCGCTCGCCATGGGCGCGGACCGGGCGATCCTGGTCGAGAGCGAGGATGAGGTCGAGCCGCTGGCGGTGGCCAAGATCCTCAAGGCCATCGCCGATGAGGAAGCGCCGGGCCTGGTGATCCTCGGCAAGCAGTCGATCAGCGACGATTCGAACCAGACCGGGCAGATGCTCGCCGCGCTGATGGGCCGTCCGCAGGGGACGTTTGCCAACACCGTCGAGGTTGATGGTGATCACGTGACCGTGAAGCGCGAGATCGACGGCGGCCTGGAGACAGTCAAGCTGGCCATGCCGGCGATCGTCACCACCGACCTGCGCCTCAACGAACCGCGCTATGCCTCGCTGCCGAACATCATGAAGGCCAAGCAGAAGCCGCTCGCGAACAAGACCCCGGCCGATTACGGCGTCGACACCGCGCCGCGGCTCAAGACGCTG
>NCJP01000033.1 GCA_002278985.1 Erythrobacter sp. 34-65-8 | reverse complement strand
AGCGCAGCGGCTGGCGCGGCAGCATCGACTCGTACACAGCCGTGATCTGGTGCGGAAGAGGTTCTACGTTCGACGTGTGGACAGCCATCATCGGGTCGAACAGGTGGGCCAGATTGATTCGGTAGGCTTCGGCGGCGAGCTTGAAATTGGCGAGAAATGTCAGCAGCGCCGTTTGGTCGAATCCGGCATAAGCATCATCGGCAGCGGCATAGATCGGCGCACCGATCGGCCCCCGGAAATCGATCCCCGAATGCATCGCTGCTCCGCGGGTAAAAGGATCGCGGCGATAGCCGAAGCTGGAAGAAATCTCGGCGATGGCAGCAGGCCGCACCTGGGGAATGCCATCGAGCCCGCGTTCTAGAGCTGACATCCGTGCGAGGCTGAGGCCGAGCCGCTCGAACCGCGGATCGATCGTGCCATCGCGGCCGGTAGCCAGGAGTTCGAGCGGACCGCCCACGGCATCCTGGTCAGCCGCCCGGAGCATCACGGCAGGATCGAGCCCGAGCTTGCGGATCGCAATGGCCGCGCGGCTGGCACGGCCGTCGGCGAAGCGGGTCAACCGCTCCACCAGTGCCAGTTGCCGCGCTTCGATCCGGGCCAGTTCGCCTGCTTCGGGAATCGCGCTGCTGACTTTGTCGATCGTGGCCGCCGACTCGCTCGACGAATCGGTCACCGTGTCGTCGGGCGTGACATCTTCGGGCAGAGCTTCGACCATCTGTTCGAGGAACTGCTGGCGCTTGGCGAGGTCTTCGGTCACGTCGCTCAGGTTGTCGCGATAGGCGTTGACCCGCTCTTCCGATTGGGCGACCTGAGCTTCGCGTTCCAGCAGCGACCAGCGGTCAGCTTGCGCGCGATATTGCGCCCAGCCCATGACCGCGAGCGAGATGGCCCAGGCCAGCAACGCAACAAGCGCGATGCCGGCAGCGACGAGCTGGACCTTCGACGAAATCCTGATGAAGCGAACCTGGCCATTGGACCGCATGAAGAACTCGCGGTCCGGAAACCAGTCACGCAGGCGGCTTTGCCATCTGCCTGCGGCAAGAGATGTTTTCAATGCGGCGACCCCACGTCCCTGCGTTTTCGTTGGCGGGCCCGTAACAGACCAATTCTGACAGGTCGAATCGGTTAACCTGACAGAGGGGCGAGCCGACGGAGTCGCGCGATGAAACGAGGATTGCGGCGGGAACCAATCGGAGATGGGCGCTTGCGCGGCTCATTACCGTCATCCGCTGAGGGAATCGATACTCGCTGCCTGACAGGTCCGATTCGGCTTGCTAGGGAGCGCTGATGACTGTCCAAACCACCCTATCGACACCCGCTGAAATCGTCGCCAGTCTGGCGCGGGAGGGGCGTCAGGCCCAGCGCCAGCTGGCGCAGATGAGCGACGCTGCAAAGGCTCACGCCCTGCGCGCTGCTGCGGCAGCCCTTCGGCTGGCTGAAGACGGGATTCTTGCAGCCAATGAAGTCGATCTGGCGGCCGGTGCTGCAGCTGGTCTGGCCCCAGCCATGCTTGACCGGTTGCGACTCGACTCCGCCAGGCTGGCGGGGATCGCCGATGCGGTGGAGCAGGTTGCGGCTCTGCCTGATCCGGTGGGCGAGATCATCGACCAGAGCGAGCAACCCAGTGGATTGCGCCTGAGCAGGGTCCGCATCCCGATCGGCCTGATCGGGATCATCTACGAGAGCCGCCCCAACGTGACGGCCGATGCTGCGGCATTGTGCGTCCGCTCGGGCAACGCCGTGCTGCTGCGCGGGGGAAGCGAAGCGGTCCATTCCAACCGCGCCATCCATGCAGCCATGGTTCGCGGCCTGACCGAAGGCGGCGTTCCGTCTGCTGCGGTCCAGCTTGTCCCTGATCAGGATCGGGCAGTGGTCGGCGCCATGCTCGCGGCAGCGGGCCTGATCGACATGATCGTTCCGCGCGGCGGCAAGGGCCTGGTGGCCCGGGTCCAGGCCGATGCCCGGGTGCCGGTGCTCGCCCACCTCGACGGGATCTGCCACACTTACCTCCATCACGACGCCGATCCGGCAATGGCGCAGGCGATCGCGGTCAATGCCAAGCTGCGCCGGACCGGCATCTGCGGGGCCATGGAAACCCTGCTGATCGATGCGCGGTTCGCTGGCGCGCAGCAAGTCTGTGCAGCACTTATCGAAGGTGGTTGCGAACTGCGCGGTGATCCCCGCGCGCGGGCGCTCGATCCGCGCATCCTGCCTGCGGCGGAAGCCGACTGGGGCACCGAATACCTCGACGCGATCCTGTCAGTCGCCGTGGTCGACGGGCTGGATGCAGCGATGGACCACATCGCCCGGCACAGCTCTGGCCACACCGAAGCGATCGTGACTCAGGATGACGCCGCCGCCGAACGCTTCCTCGACGAGGTCGATTCGGCAATCGTCATGGTCAACGCCTCGACCCAGTATGCCGATGGGGGCGAATTCGGACTGGGGGCGGAGATCGGCATCGCGACCGGGCGGCTTCATGCGCGCGGACCTGTCGCACTGGAAGCGCTGACGACCTACAAGTGGCAGGTACGCGGCACCGGGCAGACCCGCCCGTGAAGGCCAGCGTGTGAAAGCGCAGCGGATCGGCCTGCTCGGAGGCAGCTTCAACCCGGCCCATGGAGGCCACCGTCGGATTAGCCTGTTCGCGCTCGAAGCGCTGGGTCTCGACGAGGTGTGGTGGCTGGTGTCGCCGGGCAACCCGCTCAAGCCCCGGGCTGGTATGGCCCCCCTTGCCAAGCGGATGCACGCGGCGGTTCGGGCGGCCCGGCGGGCACCGATCCGGGTGACCGCGATCGAGCAGGCAATGGGCACGCGCTTCACGGTCGATACTCTCGCTGCGCTGCGCCGCCGCTATCCCCGCCAGCAGTTCGTCTGGTTGATGGGAGCGGACAATCTGGCCCAGTTCCACCTCTGGCGCGACTGGCGCCGGATCGCGCGGACTATGCCGATTGCGATTATCGCCCGGCCGGGTTATGATGCATCCGCTTTCGCCAGCCCAGCGATGGCCTGGCTCCGGCGGTTCCGTGTTCCGCCGACCAGCCTTTCCCGACCGGGCAAATGGAGTTCACCGGCACTGGCAATCCTCCGCTTTGATCCTGACAGCCGCTCGGCCACCGACATCCGCCGGGCCGATCCTGAATGGGCGATGCGCATGTCTGACCAGTCCGTCCGGGATTCAATCACCCGCCAGCTCATCGACGTTAGCGGAGGGCGCTAGGTCGCCATGCCGCTCACCCGTCCCTCCCTTCCCCTTACCTCACCCTACAGGAGCACCGTATTCGCCCATGACCGAGGCGCAAACCCATCTGCCGCCGGATTTTCCCGGAACCCGGCCTGTGACTGACATCGAAACCGAACCCGGATCGCTCCATGCGCTGGTAATCGGCCAGCTCGACGAGGACCAGGCGCAGGACCTCGTCTCCATTCCGCTGGCGGGGAAGTCCACCATTGCCGATCACATGGTCATCGCGTCGGGCCGCTCCACCCGTCAGGTCGCCGCCATGGCGCAGAAACTGGCGGAAAAGATCAAGCAGGCGGGCCTCGGCCCCGTGCGGCTGGAAGGCCTGCCTGCAGCCGACTGGGTCCTGATCGATGCGGGCGATGTGGTCGTCCACCTGTTCCGGCCCGAAGTGCGCAGTTTCTACAATCTGGAACGGATGTGGGCCTTCGGCGATGCGCCCCTGACAGCGGCAACGGGCCCGGCCTGAAGCCGACAGTCCATGCTGCTGCACGTCGTTGCCCGGGGCAAGCTCGGCCGGTCGCCTGAAGCAGATCTGGTCGAGCGTTACGCCAGGCGGATCAGCTGGCCGCTCAAGCTGACCGAACTGCCTGATTCGGGCGGCAATGCGCCTGACCTGGGCAGCCCTGCAAGGCTGGTCCTGCTGGACGAACGGGGGCGCGACCTCGATTCGGACCAACTGGCCCGGCAGCTTGGCCGCTGGCGGGACGACGGTGTCCGCGAGACGCGCTTCGTGCTTGGCGCGGCAGACGGCCATAGCAGCGCAGAGCGGGAACAGGCCGATCTCCTGCTTGCCTTCGGCAAGGCCACCTGGCCCCATCTTCTCGCCCGGGCGATGCTGATGGAGCAGATCTACCGCGCCACCACCATCCTTGCCGGGCACCCCTATCATCGGGCAGGGTGACCCGGTGTCCAGACCCCGCGCCTTTCTGATCATCGTGCCGATACTGGCCAGCCTGGCTGCGGCCGGTCTGGCCCAGCGGGATGCCGCCTTTGTCCAGCCCGCTGAAACGCGCGCCGCGCTGGCTCGCGCGCAGGCCCAGGCAGCCGAGGCCGAACGGCGCAGCGTCCGGCTGGAGCGCGAAGCGCGGGCAGCGACCGAAGCGGCCGAGAAGACCGCGCGCGAAGCAGCCGCTCTCGCGGCCCGGATCCAGCAGGCCGAGGCGGGGATTGACGCAGCCGAAGCGCGGCTCAGCCTGATCGACGGGCAGCGCGGCCAGCTTGAGCGCCGCCTTGCCGAGAGGCGCGAACCGCTCCTTCGCCTGACGGCCGCCTTGCAGAAACTGGCCCGGCGGCCAGTGGCGCTTTCCGCCCTGAGGCCCGGCTCGCTGCGGGAAACCGTCTATCTCAGCGCCATGCTGGAGACGACAATGCCCGAGGTGAGGCGGCGCACGTCAGCCCTGCGGGCTGAAATCGACCGTGGCCGACGATTGGAGCGCGAAGCGCGGCAGGCTCTGGCCGCCCTGCGCACAAACGAAGACGAGCTGGCCGATCGGCGCCAGCGGCTGGCGGCACTGGAAACCCGCCAGCGGCTTGCCTCACGTCAGGCCAACAGCGCGTCTGCCCGGGAAAGCGAGCGCGCGCTGGCCATGGCCGAAGAAGCGCGTGATCTCGATGCTCTGGTCGAGCAGCTGGACGAAGCTGCCGGATTGCGCGCCGATCTCGCCGCCTTGCCCGGGCCGGTCCTTCGCCCGGCCCAGCCGCGCATCGCGGAGGTTGGTGAAACCGCCCCGTCAGCTCTTTCGACCGGGGCGCCCGAGGGATACCAGTTACCTGTAAGCGGCCGCACGGTGACAGGCTTCGACTCAGTGCTGGGCACCGGCCTCGTCAGCAAGGGCATCGCCATTGCACCCCGCAGCGGAGCGCAGGTGGTGACGCCAGCCGGCGGACGGGTGGCGTTTGCCGGTCCTTATCGCGGGTATGGCCGAATCGTGATTGTCGAACATGATGGCGGCTGGGTCAGCCTGGTTACCGGCCTTGCACGAACCGATGTCGCGGTGGGTGATATGCTGGTGGGCGGCGCCCCGCTCGGTGTCGCCGGGGCAGGCACGCCTTTGATCAACCTGGAACTTCGCCGCAACGGGAAGCCGGTCAATCCGCTCGATCAGCTGCGCTGACGCAATGCAGCGCCGCCCCCGCATGGTACAGCCCCGGAAAGGTCATCTGGCGTTAAGCCGGTGCAGGGGATAGGATAGGACGATCAGGAGTCCCATGCCCATGAAGTTTGCCGCCTTGCTCAAGTCTGCCGCCCTGGTCACTGCCGTGGCCATCATCCCGGCCACGACCGCCGGAATGGCCCAGGTTGACGGGCGCGCCGGGCCGGAGTTTTCGCGCCTGTTTGCCGTCTACCAGCGGATCAAGACCAGCTATGTCGAGCCCGTCGAGGACGAAAAGCTGATCCGCGGGGCCATCGATGGCATGCTGGCGTCGCTTGATCCGCATTCCGGCTATCTTGACGGTGCATCGTTGCAGCGGCTCGAAACCATGATCGACGGCAACTATTCGGGCCTCGGCCTGTCGGTCCAGATGGAAGACGGGGCGGTCAAGGTGATCTCGCCGTTCCGGGGCAGCCCGGCAATGGATGCAGGGGTCAAGGCGGGCGATTTCATCACCCATCTCGACGGAAAGCTGATTTACGGCGGCGATCTGGACGACGCGGTGCGGCAAATGCGCGGCCCGGCGGGAACCAGCATCCGGCTGACACTTTTCCGGCCTGGCCGGGACGAGCCGTTCGACGTGACGGTTACCCGCGGGGTGATCGAGCTTGAACCAGTCACGCACAAGCTGGAAGCGGGCGGGATCGGCGTCATCACCGTCAACGAATTTTCGCGCGACGTCGGCTCGGACGTCTTCGCGGCCTGGAAGGCGCTCGATGCCGAGGGGCGCGGCGGCCTGTCGGGGCTGGTACTCGATATGCGGTCCAATCCGGGTGGTTCGCTCGACGAAGCAGTGGCGCTGAGCGACCTGTTCCTGTCGAGCGGGCGGATCGTGTCCCAGCGGGGCAGGTTGCGCAGCGAATCGTTCTCCTATGATGCCGAGACGATCTTCCCCGGCGAGATTGCCAAGAACGTACCGATGGTGGTGCTGATTGACGCCGGTTCTGCTTCGGCATCCGAAATCGTTGCTGGTGCACTGCAGGACCATCGCCGCGCCGTCATCATGGGCGACCGCAGCTTTGGCAAGGGCAGCGTGCAGACACTGCTGCCGCTGGGCAACGATGCCGCGCTCAAGCTGACTACGGCCCGTTACTACACCCCGGCCGGGAATTCGGTGCAGGAAGGCGGGATCAAGCCGGACATTGCGGTGCCGCAGCTGTCGGATCCGGACCGGGAGAAACGCGCTCGTTTCCTGATGCGCGAATCGGACCTGCGCGGCCACCTCGTCAATGAAGCCTCGCTGAAAGACGAAGAGCTCGAACGGGACAAGCGCGACGACCCGCGCTTCCAGCTGACCTCGGCCCAGTTGAAGGAACAAGGGGTGGAAGACTTCCAGCTCCATTACGCGATGGAGACCTTGCGCCGTACGTCTGGTGGCACCATCGTTCGTCGCAACTGATCCGGGGGGCTGCCCAGTTGACTTCCGATCGTCTGGTGATGGCGCGCCGCCTGGCACTCGGCGTTCCGGCCCTGCTGCTGGCGGGGGCTTACATTTCGGAACTGGGCTTCGGGCTCTACCCTTGTGAAATGTGCTGGTGGCAGCGCTATCCCCATTTCCTGGCGGTTGCGCTGGCTGTTCTCGCGTTTCGCCTGCCTCCGGCCCGCCTGTGGGTTTCCCTCGCGGGGCTGGCAGTGCTGGCCTCGGGGCTGATCGGCGGTTTCCATGCCGGCGTTGAATATGGCTGGTGGGAAGGGATCACCGGTTGCGCCACGGCAGTGCCGGATGGCGGGGGCAGCGCGCTCGACAATATTCTGGCGGCGCCGCTGGTCCGCTGCGATGCGGCCCCATGGACGCTGCTGGGCATTTCGCTGGCCGGCTTCAATTTTCTCTTTTCGACCGGGGCCGGGATCGCCATCTTGGCTTTGCTGACCAAGGAGCGCCACCGCTGATGCCTGCCCCCCACACGTCTTCCGGCGATACCCGCCCCGCGACCGACCGGATGATCCGGGTCGACCAGGCGGGCGAATTCGGTGCGACCCGCATTTACGCCGGGCAGCTGGCCGTCATGGGTGACCGGCATCCGCTTTCTGCCGAGATCCGCCACATGGCAGAACAGGAAGCGGTTCATCGGGCCAAGTTCGATGCACTGATGGCGCGGCGCGGGGTACGCCCCACGGTGTTGCAGCCGTTCTGGTCGGCCGCAGGCTTTGCTCTGGGCGCAGGCACGGCCCTGCTCGGGCCGGAAGCAGCGATGGCCTGCACCGCAGCGGTCGAAGAGGAGATCGACCGGCACTATTCCGACCAGCTGGCCGAGCTGGAAACGACCAATGCTGACCCGGAACTTGCCGGGATGATTGCCGAGTTCCGCGAGGACGAACGCGATCACCGCGATGCGGCTCTGGCGGCTGGGGCGGAACGGGCACCGGCCTACCCGCTCCTGTCGGGCGCGATCCGGCTCGGCTGCCGGGTTGCAATCCGTCTTGCCGAGCGCATCTGACCCGCTTCATCTGGAGTTCAGTGCCGGGAGCGCCTATATTGCGCTTTTCCGGAACCGGCGCCGATAGCCGTGCGCCCACGCAGGAACGACAAGGAGCCTGGCCATGAACCGCCTCACCGCCGCCCTCAGCCTAGCAGGCATGGCATTCGCTTTGCCACTGGCCGCGCAGGATGCCGTTACCGACGACGTGCGGATGTCGATCGTCTATGGAGACGATGCCGCGCCGGAATGCCCGGCGGGCGAGATTTGCGTTGTGGCCCGCATGCCCGAGGAAGATCGGTTCCGCATTCCGCCCAACCTGCGCTTCAGCGAAGATCCCGCCAACACGGCCTGGACCCAGCGGGTCGAGAAGCTGGAGATGATCGGCGACTTTGGCACCATGTCGTGCTCGCCCGCCGGGGTGGGCGGATTCACCGGGTGCACCCAGCAGATGATCCGCGCCGCTTATGGCGATCGGGCCGAGGGAGCCGACATCCGTTTCAGCGAGCTGATTGCTTCCGCCCGGGCTGACCGGTTGTCGCAAATCGACCAGACAGCCGCCGAGCAGCAGGCGCGGGTCGAGCAGATCGAACGCGAATATATGGAGCGCCTGGAACGGGAACGTGCGGCCGAACTGCCAAACGAGCGCCCGGTTTCCGAAGAAACCGCCCCAGGGCCTGACGGCCAATAGAGGCCGCTCTGCCGCTGCCTATGGGGCGTTAACCAAATTGCGCTAGGGGCGGGCGCATGAGCACACCCCGCACCATCCTCACCGTTTTCGGCACCCGGCCGGAAGCCATAAAACTGTTTCCGTTGATCCATGCACTGGAAGACGATCCGCGCTTCCGGTCCCGCACCTGCGTGTCCGGCCAGCACCGCGGCATGCTCGATCAGGTGCTCGAAATTGCAGGAGTGGTGCCGCACCACGATCTCGACGTCATGCAGCCGGATCAGACGCTCGATGCGCTGACCGCCCGCCTGCTCACCGGTCTTGGTGCGGTGATGGACCTGGAGAAACCCGACGTGGTGGTGGTCCAGGGTGATACGGCCACGGCCATGTGCGGCGCGCTTGCGGCCTATTACCGCAAGATTCCGGTGGTCCATGTCGAAGCGGGCCTGCGCAGCGGGAACATCCACCATCCCTGGCCCGAAGAGGTCAATCGCAAGGTGATCGGCAGCTTCGCCGCGCTCCACTTCGCTCCCACCGAAACGGCCGCAGAGGCCTTGCTGCGGGAGAATATTGATCCCGCCACGATCCACGTCACCGGTAACACGGTGATCGACGCGCTGCACTGGATCACGGCGCGAATCGCGCAGGAACCCTCTCTCGCACAGGGGCTGGCCGGGCTCGAGCAGCGGTTTGCCGGCAAGCGGATCATCGGCATGACCAGCCATCGGCGCGAGAACTTCGGTGAGGGGATGCGCGGCATTGCCGACGCCGTGAAGCGGCTGGCCGCGAGGCCCGATGTGGCGGTGATCTTCCCGGTCCATCTCAACCCCAACGTCCGTGCGGTGATGAACGCTGAACTGGCCGGCCTCGACAATGTGGCGCTGATCGAACCGCTCGATTATCCGCACTTTGCCCGCCTCATCGCAATCAGCACGCTGATGCTGACTGACAGCGGCGGGGTGCAGGAAGAAGCGCCGGCCCTGGGCAAACCGGTGCTGGTGATGCGCGAGACGACTGAGCGGCCCGAAGGGGTGGCGGCAGGAACAGCGCGGCTGGTCGGGACAGACGCTGACCGGATCGTCGCGGAAACCACCCGCCTGCTCGATGATACCGATGCCTACGAGGCGATGGCCCGGGCGCACAATCCCTTCGGTGACGGCAAATCGAGCCAGCGCATCGCCGAGTTTCTCGCCGATCGAGGACTGGCCGGGTAAACGGCATCTTTACCACCCCTGCCTATGGCGGTGCCAGACCACCGGAGGCAGGAATTTCATGCAGGACGATACCAAACCAACCGTCTGCGTCATCGGGCTCGGCTATATCGGCCTGCCGACCGCCGCGATTATCGCGCGGGCCAATTGCCGGGTGACCGGGATCGACGTGTCCGACCATGTGGTCGACACGATCAATCGGGGCGAGATCCATATCGAGGAAGTCGATCTCGACGGCCTGGTCCGCGGCGTCGTCCAGCGCGGGCTCTTGCGCGCTTCGACTCAGATCGTCCCCGCTGACGTGTTCGTGATTGCGGTCCCCACCCCGTTTGCGAAGGACGGCCAGCACACCCCTGACGTCTCCTATGTCATGGCGGCCGCAACCGAAGTGGCCGGCGTGCTCAAAAAGGGTGACTGCGTGATTCTCGAATCGACCTCGCCGGTCGGCACGACAGAAGCGATGCGGGACCTGATCGCCGGACTGCGCCCCGACCTCAAGCTACCGGGCAAAACGACTGACACGCCCGATGTCGCCATTTCCTACTGCCCCGAGCGGGTGCTGCCGGGGCGGATCCTCGAGGAACTGACCCACAACGACCGTTCGATCGGCGGCATCACGCCCCGCTGTGCGCGCAAGGCGCTGGCTTTTTACAAGCTTTTCGTGCGCGGGACCTGCGTCACCACCGATGCCCGCAGCGCGGAGATGACC
>NCJP01000235.1 GCA_002278985.1 Erythrobacter sp. 34-65-8 | reverse complement strand
TGGTGCGCTTGAGGAAATCCAGCACCGACAGCCCGCTGGAAAACTGGGCCGAGCTCGCGGTGGGCAACACATGGTTCGGCCCGCCCACGTAATCGCCAATCGCCTCGGGCGTCGAGGCGCCCAGGAAAATCGCCCCCGCATGGGTGATCTTTGCCGACAAGGCATCAGGGTCCGCCACGCAGAGCTCCAGATGCTCGGGCGCGATGCGGTTCGACAGCGCCGCCGCCACATCCAGATCGGGCACCGTGATGATGGCCCCGAAATCCCGCCAGCTCGGCCCGGCAATCGCCCGCCGCTCCAGCGTGGCCAGATGGCGCTCGACGGCCGCCGCGACGGCGCGTGCCATGGCAGGGCTGTCGGTGATCAGGATGCTCTGCGCGCTCTCGTCATGCTCGGCCTGGCTCAGCAGATCCAGCGCGATCCAGTCGGGATCATTGTCGCCATCCGCGATCACCAGAATCTCGGACGGCCCCGCGATCATGTCGATGCCCACCTTGCCAAAGACCCGCCGCTTGGCCGCCGCGACATAGGCATTGCCCGGCCCCGTGATCTTGTCCACCGCCGGGATCGTCTCGGTCCCGTAAGCCAGCGCCGCCACCGCCTGCGCGCCCCCGATCCGGTAGATCTCGTCCACCCCGGCAATCCGCGCCGCCAGCAGCACCAGCGGATTGGCCACCCCGTCCGGCGTGGGCACGACAATCGCCAACCGCTCCACCCCGGCCACCTTGGCGGGCACCGCATTCATCAGCACCGATGACGGATAAGACGCAAGCCCCCCCGGCACATAGAGCCCCGCCGCCGACACCGGCGTCCAGCGCCAGCCCAGCATCGCCCCCTCGGGGTCCGTCCAGCTGTGATCCTGCGGCATCTGGCGCACATGATAGGCGCGGATACGCTCCGCCGCCAGTTCCAGCGCCGCGCGCTCATGCGCGGGCACCTGCGCCACCAGCGCCTCCACCTCGGCCTCCGAGAACCGCAGCGTCTCGGGCGTCAGCTCCAGCCGGTCGAACTTGGCCGTCAGCGCGATCACCGCAGCATCGCCGCGCGCCCGTACATCCGCGATGATGCCGGCCACGACATCATCCACATCGACACTCTCCTCGCGCTTGGCCCCCAGCAGGGTGGCAAAGGCGGCGTCAAAATCGGGGTCTGTGGCGTTCAGAAATACGGGCATGGTCCCTCCGGGTCTGGGCCGGGACATAGCTTTGCACGGCCCCCGCCTCAAGCCCCTGATGCCATCAGGCGCGCGCACGGCTTCTTCTTGCCCGAAATATCCCCGCCGGAGGCGCAGGCCGCAGCACGGTAATCCCGCCTCAGATCTTGTGATCCGGCACCCGCCGCGACGGCGCGACATAGGGCCGCGTCACATCCTTCAAGGTCACTTCCAGCGCCTCGAGCTGCAAACGGATCTCGCCGTCACCGGCCAGCACCAGATGCAGCGCCCCCTCGACCGCATGATCTTTAAAGCCAGATCCATGCGCATGGACAGGCGGAGACTCCAGAAGCCCTAACTGCTGCGCAATTGAGCGAAGCGTATGTTGCCGCTGATGTGGCGGCGAGAATGGCCGCCATCCGCGAAGTATGGGGCAGTCAGGTGCCCGATTATTCCCGCTATGTGCTCACTGCCTATGCCGCTGCAAGGATTACCCCCAATGCGGAAATGGAAGACGACGCAGCGGCCCTGATCGCGTCCATGCTGACTGCGGGGCTTGATGCCGATGCGCTCGGCTGGGCTGCTGTGGTGCCGCAAGGTAGCGAGGCGTGGGGGCTGTTGGCTTTGGCGCAGCCGTCTCGCCAAGGCCCCGTTACCGAGGGGCAATTGAATTCCTTCAGTGGTGACGACGAAAGTTCAGGGCAGCGCAAACCCCAGTTTCTGCTTGCCGGGCTTGCCGGGTTAGGGCGCATCGACAGTGCTACGCGTGCCGAATTGGCCAATGATATGGGACTTGATCTGGACCGTTCGACCAAATGGTCGCAATTGATCGGTCAGGCAGCAGAGGTTAACAATCCTGCTCTCGTAGCGATCCTGGCCGGTGTGGGTATGCAGGCACGCGAGTGGGAAGCGATGACCCCGCGACATCTCTACCATATTGTTTCTGCACTTAACCGGGTTGGCTTGAGCGCTGAGGCGCGGATGATCGCAGCGGAAGCCGTCTCGCGCAGTGAAGGCTAGCTTGGCGCTGCCCGGCCTGAGGCTTGGCAGGGCGTCGTGAGTGCGCCTATCGAGCACTTTCTCGCCATGCTCGCGGCAGAGCGTGGGGCTGCAGCCAATACGCTTGCAGCCTATCGCCGCGACCTTGAGGGAGCCGAAGAGATACTTGGCAACCTTGCGGCGGCCGATCCCGACACGTTGCGCCGTCTCGGGAGCGCTTGGTCGCAACTTGCGCCGGCCAGTCTTGCACGAAAATCGTCTGCATTACGCCAGTTCTTCGGTTTTCTCGTCGATGAGGGCATCCGGGCGGATGATCCTTCGCCAGCGTTGCCACGACCGGTCAACCGGCGGTCTTTGCCCAAAATCCTCTCCCATCCGGAACTGGAGCAATTGTTTTCTCAGGCTGAGGAGGAAGCGAGCTCTGGTAAACATACTGCGCTGCGCACGCTGGCTCTGCTTGAATTGCTGTATGGATCCGGTTTGCGGGCAACCG
>NCJP01000234.1 GCA_002278985.1 Erythrobacter sp. 34-65-8 | reverse complement strand
CAGCGAGAACCAGAAAGGCTGGCATCATGCCAAGCTGTGCGCCGATTTGTCCGGCCATCGGATATGCCACGAGCCAGCATAGCGACTGACAAGTTCGGGACCACCGGCGGCGTCAAGCGCTTCGAGTGTGCGGGCCTTGGCCACGCGGTCGAAGTAGTTCGCCGCCGTGGGACGCCACCAATGCGCCGTCTCGATTTCAAGGAGTGAGCCCAGCGCCTCGTGCATCGGCACCGAGCGCTCGCCTTCGCAGGCAAGACTGGCGACGAGCGTACGCGACACGACATGGCCAAGCCAAGCCGAGCGCGCCTCGTCGGAAAGCGCCCGGAACCTCGCAAACCGCTCGACATCGCTCTCGCCAGCGCGCCAGCTTTCATCGAGCGAGCCGGCGAACTCGGCCAGAGCAGCACTCGCTGGTGCGTCCTTGGCCTCAAATCCGGTAACCGGGCCGGACGCGATCGAGCCGACAAGCGTCGATGCTTTCTTGGCGCGCCAGTCGTGCCCATCGGCATCGGCGAGCGTGAATACCATGAAGTCAAGCGCCAGTGCGGGATCGTTCGCGAGATGGATCGCAAGGATGTCGCGGCGCTGCATTGCGAGTTCGTCGAGGAGCCGCTGTGACAGCGCGCTCCCCTTGGTCTTCACCGCTCCGCTTTCCTCGATGGCCTCGACCACACTTTCGTCGACGACGACTTCCGCCTCGGTGTAGTACTGCGGGACCAATGTCGGCTCGCCATTGCGAGAGAGGACGAGGAAAGCACCAGCCTCGGATTTCAGCTCGTCGGCGAGTACCGGCGGCCGATCATTGAGCTCCCGCATGGCCCGGTCGATGACGACGAGTTCCTGTTCGGCCTTGGCGACCTCGTCCTCGGCGCTGTCCTCGTCTTCGAGCACGGCGGCGACGCGGTCGTAGTCGGCCTCGAGCTCGCCGAGCTCCTGCGCTTCCTGCTCGGTCATCGGTGCAGGTTCGCATGGCAGACGGCCGAGACCTTCAACAAGGTCATGGCTGACATAGGTGCCAAGGGTCGGCCGAACCCAGGCAAGGCCATATTCGAGCGCGGCCTTTTCTGCGGCTTCTTCCATGGCCTTGTGCGCGAGGTCTTCGAGCAGCGCGACATCGATCCAGCTCTCGCTGGCATCGTCGTCGAACAGTTCGCGTTCGATCCGCCCACCTGCGGCGAGGTAGGCATCGCGTCCGACGAGAACCGCTCGCGGATCGGAACCGCGCACCGTGGCGTCGAGCACCATGCGGCGGATCGTGTCAGGCGTGATCTGGTACCAGGCGTCCTGCAGCTCGGCATAGACATGCGCCTGGCGCTCCACGTCGGAAATCGCGCCATAGGCCTTGGCCATGTCGAGCGTGATCGTGCCCTCGGCGAGTGCTTCGAAGATACAGGGTGCCAGACTTGCCAAACGCAGGCGCCCTTCGACGAACCGAACGGTGAGGCCGAAGCGGCGCGCCACGTCTTCGGGGGTAGCCCCCGCCTCGATGATCGCCGCGAAAGCCTGCGCCTCGTCGGCCGGGTTCATCGCGAGACGCTGGAAGTTCTCGGCAAGGCTGGCTTCACGCACTTCGCTTTCTTCGCCTTCGATGACGAGGCAAGTGACCTCGTGGTTTTCAGGTAAGGTGTCCTCTTCGGCCAGCGCCTGCAGCGCGGCGAGGCGGCGACCGCCGGCCTCGACCTCGAACTTACCGCGCTTTCTTTTGCGCACGACGAGGTTCTGCAGCAGGCCGCGCGCAGCAATATCTGCACGCAGCTGGAGGTCGGCGAGCACGTCGCTCGACTTGCGAACGTTGCGCGGGCTCGGGACGAGCTTCTTCAAGGGGATGGACTGGATCATGGGTATTCTCCTGATGGAATGAAGGCGCAGGTGAGGATCACGAGGCCCACAAGCCCAAAGGGCTCCTTCCACTCTCATTCTGAGATTGGGGTCTGCCCGAGGGATCAGGCGGCAAGCGCGGGGAGGACCGACGAGGCTCTCGACACCGGGACGAACAGCCGCGTGCGGTAGCGGATGATCTCGGTGAAGCAGCCCTTGTTCTTGTACCAGTCGAGGCGATCCGGCGAGAATCCGGTCAGTTCAAGGCGCTGTTCGCCGCCGACCAGCGATCGCTTGACGGTCAAGGCATCGTGGCTTGCGAGGCCCAGCGGCTTGCCGCTGGCGATGACGAGCTCACCTATCTGGTCCGGCGCCGGACCGGTAACCCCGGAAAGACCAAAGGTCTCGGCGATCGCAGCGAGATCGATATCGAGCACTTCGCGCCCGATGATCGACTGGCCGTCCTCGGCAACGAGCCGGGTGACCCGAACATGATCGCCGGGAAGGCGCTTCCAGACCGGAAGCAGAAGTCCGGTGGCGAGATGGACGCGCTCGGTGACCGGTGATTTGGCCGCCTCTTCTTCCTCGACCCGCCAGGCGCTGGTGAACGCGGTGACGCCAATTTCCTCCCAGTGGCTCTCACTAAGTGCTTCAAGCGTCCAGTTCGCGGATTTGAGCGGGCGCAGCAGGCGGCGGCGTTCGATCACGGCCCCATCGTCGGCGATGATGCGTCGGGCCGGAACCGACAGCGCAACCTTGCCCGAGCGCGCATTGCGCATCGGGATTGCGTGCAGGCTGCCAATCTCGTGCATCCGCACCAAGCGCTGC
>NCJP01000233.1:2688-3241 GCA_002278985.1 Erythrobacter sp. 34-65-8 | reverse complement strand
GGCCGCCATCGTGTCGCGGTCGCGCCGCACCTGGCGGCCGACGATCACCGGCTTGTCGGGCGCGAACAGCACGACCTCGCCAGTTTCATCGGCAAAGCCCAGCGTCAGAACTTCGGACATCGCAGGACCGATCTGCCGCGGCGGGAAGTTCACCACCGCAGCCACCTGCCGCCCGGGAAGTTCCTCGAGCGTGTAGTTCGCCGCAATCTGCGCGCAGCTCTTCTTCCGCCCGATCACCGGGCCGAAGTCGATCACCAGGCGGTAGCTTGGCTTGCGTGCCTCGGGAAATTCTTCGGCCGCCACGATGGTCCCGATGCGGATATCCACCTTGAGGAAGTCGTCGAACGCGATTTCCCCCGCAGCAGGCGCATCGGGATCGTGGCGGAGGTGCATTATTCCAGCTCGAGGATGACCGCATCGACCGCCAGGCTGTCACCCTCGGCCGCGTTGATTTTCGCCACCACTGCCTGCTTTTCGGCGCGGAGGATGTTTTCCATCTTCATCGCCTCGACCGTCGCGAGCGGCTGGCCCGGCTGGACTTCCTCGCCCTCGG
>NCJP01000233.1:0-2661 GCA_002278985.1 Erythrobacter sp. 34-65-8 | reverse complement strand
TCATGTGTCCGGCCAGATGCGCCACCCGCTGCGGCAGCACACGCAGGCCGTGAGTCGCCCCGCGCGTGGTGATGGCATAGCCGGCGCGGGTGGGCTTCAACTGGATGGTCATCGCCTCGCCATCCAGTTCAAGGTCCACCATGGTATCGCCGGGGGTATAGTCGAAGCTGACCTCGACCGGCGTGCCGTCAACAGTGATCGCCTCTTCCTCCAGGCTCACGGCGTAATCGGTCTCGCCGATCCGCACGGACCAATCGCCCGGAGGCGGGTTGCCGCCATCGAGCTGCTGGTCGATCCGCCGGGCACGGTCCGCGTCGGCCGTGGCCAGCACGCCGCCGATCGCGGCAAGGCCGCGCAGCAGCTCGGGCGAGGCGGGCGCGCCGGTGAACCCGTCCGGATATTCCTCGGCAATGAAGCCGGTGGTCAGCTCGCCGCTGCGGAAGCGCGGATGTTGCATGATCGCGCTGAGGAAATCGACGTTGTGCCCCAGCCCTTCGAGCCGGAACGCGTCGAGCGCCTGCACCTGCAGGTCGGCCGCTTCATCGCGGGTCTTGCCCCAGGTGATCAGCTTGGCGATCATCGGGTCATAGAACATGCTGACTTCGCCGCCTTCGTAGACGCCGTCGTCCACCCGCACGCCGTCAATGCCCCGCCGCCCGTTGGCGCTGCCATCGTCGGTCCAGCCTTCCACCGGTGGCTGATAGCGCACCAGCCGCCCGGTGCTGGGCAGGAACCCGCGATAGGGATCTTCGGCGTAGACGCGGTTCTCGATCGACCAGCCGTCGATCCCGATATCGTCCTGCGTCATTGCCAGCGGTTCGCCTGCGGCAACGCGGATCATCTGCTCGACCAGGTCGACCCCGGTGATCGCCTCGGTAACGGGGTGCTCCACCTGCAGGCGGGTGTTCATTTCGAGGAAGTAGAAGCTCTCCCCCGTCGGGTCCGCGCCGCTGACGATCAGCTCGACCGTTCCCGCCGAGTGATAGCCAACCGCCTGTGCCAAGGCGACGCACTGCTCGCCCATCGCCTTGCGCATCTTGGGCGTGACGAAGGGCGACGGGGCTTCCTCCACCACCTTCTGATGGCGGCGCTGAATGCTGCATTCGCGCTCGTTGAGGTAGAGCACATTGCCATGCTTGTCGCCGAGGATCTGGATCTCGATGTGGCGCGGGTTAAGGATGAACTTCTCGATGAACACACGGTCATCGCCGAACGAGTTGAGGCCCTCGCGCTTGGTCGCTTCGAACCCTTCGCGCACGTCCGCTTCGGAGAATGCCAGCCGCATCCCCTTGCCGCCGCCGCCTGCGCTCGCCTTCATCATCACCGGATAGCCGATCTCGCCCGCGATCCGCACCGCGTGCTCGGTGTCGTCGATCTCACCGAGATAGCCGGGGACGACATTGACGCCCGCTTCCTTGGCCAGCTTCTTGGACTCGATCTTGTCGCCCATCGCGGCAATCGCGTTCACCGGCGGGCCGACGAAAGCGATCCCCTCGGCCGCCAGCGCCTCGACGAAGCTCGCCCGCTCGGACAGGAAGCCATAGCCCGGGTGGACCGCATCGGCCCCGGTCTGCTTGCACGCGGCGATGATCTTTTCCGGGATCAGGTAGCTCTGCGCCGCAGGTGCCGGGCCGATATGCACGGCTTCATCCGCCATCTTCACGAACGGCGCGCGGGCATCGGCGTCGGAATAAACGGCCACCGTGGCAATGCCCATGCGGCGGGCAGTCTTGATAACCCGGCACGCGATTTCGCCGCGATTGGCGATGAGGATTTTCTTGAACACTAGCCTTCGATCTCCGTTAGCTCACGCAGCTGAGCGGTGCGCGCCTTGGTCAGGGACGTCTTGCAGAAACTGACCAGCATCGGCTCCATCGAGCCACCCCGTGCAAGATAGCCCTCGCTGGCGCAATGGGCGTCACGATACCTGAGCCAGGCACGCTGGCCGTCGAGCAGGGTCTGGAAGTAGCCCGGCCGGCCGTCGTCCAGCATGTCGCCCACGTCCTTGTCCCGCTGCTTCATCACCTCTGCCACCAGCTTCCACTGCGCGTTCAACTCGGCATCGGCGACAAGGAAATCCTGATGGGCGCAATAGTTCATTTCCTGCTGCACCAGCGGATCGGCGCAGTTCCACTGCGGCGCTTCCGGAGCCACCTGCGCGGCGAGCAGCAGCGGCAACACGATCATGCGGGCTCAGCTTGCAGGCAGGCCGAGACCTCGCGCTGAGCCTGACGAAGGGGCTCCTCGCCCTTCAGCGCGGTCAGGCCGAGCTTGGCGAACAGGGCTGCGTCCTTGTCATCGCCGGCATTGGCAGCGGTGAGCAGCTTGTCGCCGGTGAAGATCGAGTTCGCCCCGGCCATGAAGCACAGCGCCTGGGTCGCCTCGCTCATGCTCTCGCGCCCGGCGGAAAGGCGGACCATGCTCAGCGGCATGGTGATGCGGGCGACCGCCACGGTGCGGACAAATTCGATGTCGTCGATCTTGGCGAGCGGCGTATCCGCCAGCATGTCGCCCAGCACCGTGCCCTTGATCGGCACCAGCGCGTTGACCGGCACGCTTTCGGGATGCTGCGGCAGGGTGGCCAGCGTGTGGATGAATCCCACCCGGTCATCCCGCGTCTCGCCCATGCCGACGATGCCGCCGGAGCAGACGTTGATCCCC
>NCJP01000232.1 GCA_002278985.1 Erythrobacter sp. 34-65-8 | reverse complement strand
ACCCAGCACATGCATCTGCAGCAATTGGGATTGCGTTTGCGTGAGGCTTTGCGTCATCCCCTGACGCAGCAAGACTTCCACCTCAAACAACTGTCCACTGCCTTGCTTCGCCAACGTCCCCAAACGGACAGTGTGGGATTGGATACCCTGCATCACCGACTCGATCTGGCCATGCACAACACCCTCGCCTCGATTGCGGGCTTTGCCCGCGCCAGCTTCAACTACGGCCTCAACCTCGGCTGGCCGGTGTACCTTTCGACCAAGAACACCATCCTCAAGGCCTATGACGGACGCTTCAAGGATCTGTTCCAGGAAGTGTTCGACAGCGAAGGCTTTGCCGAGAAGTTCAAGGCCGCCGGGATTGTCTACGAACACCGCCTGATTGACGACATGGTCGCCTCCGCCCTCAAGTGGAGCGGCAAGTTCGTGTGGGCATGCAAGAACTACGACGGCGACGTCCAGTCGGACACCGTCGCACAAGGGTTCGGCTCGCTCGGCCTGATGACCTCGGTCCTGATGAGCCCGGACGGCAAGACGATCGAGGCGGAAGCGGCGCACGGCACCGTCACCCGCCACTATCGCCAGCACCAGCAGGGCAAGGCAACCAGCACCAACCCGATCGCCAGCATCTTCGCCTGGACCCGCGGCCTGATGTATCGCGGCAAGTTCGACGAGACGCCCGAGGTGGTCCGCTTCGCCGAAACGCTGGAGCGGGTCTGCATCGAGACGGTCGAGCGCGGCCACATGACCAAGGACCTCGCGCTGCTGATCGGCCCGGAACAGAGCTGGATGACCACCGAGCAGTTCTTCGAGGCAATCGTGCAGAACCTCGAAAAGGAAATGGCCAGCCAGGCCTGACCGACCTTTGCAGCGATGCATACCAGAGCCCCCGGCAGCCATCTGCCGGGGGCTTTGCGTTGAAGCGGGTATAGCGGTTGGCATCGCCGCGAAGTGCCGTCTAAGGTCCGGTCATGGCCGGAGAACTTGCACCCACCCCGATGCTGTCCGACGCCCTGGTGATTCTCGGGGCGGCGGGGATCGTGATCCCGCTGTTTGCGCGGTTCCGCATCACCCCGGTGATCGGGTTCATCCTGATCGGCGTGGCGGTCGGCCCCTATGGCCTCGGCAAGATGGTGTTCGACCACCCCTGGCTCACCCACATCACGATAACCGACCCGGACGGGCTGAAGCCCTTTGCCGACTTTGGCATCATCCTGCTGCTTTTCGCGATCGGGCTGGAGCTCTCGTTCAGCCGACTATGGCAATTGCGGCGCTATGTCTTCGGCCTCGGCGCGCTAGAGGTGCTGGTCGCCGGGACCGTTCTGGCGGCAGTACTGGCCATGCTGGGACAGTACTGGACCGGCGCGCTGGCGCTGGGGTTTGCCCTGGCGTTCTCTTCGACCGCAATTGTCCTGCCAATTTCCGGCACTACCTCCCCTGTCGGCCGTGCTGCCCTGTCGATGCTGCTGTTCGAAGGCATCGCGCTGGTGCCGATCATCTTCATCCTCGGCGCCATGGCGCCCCATGCTAAGGCCGACGGGTGGGGCGGGCTGATCGAAACGTTGTGGATGGGCGGAGCCGTGATCGCGGCCCTGCTGCTGATCGGCTGGCTGGGTCTGCCAAAGCTGTTCGGTCTCGCCGCCAGGACCAAAAGCCCGGAGCTTTTCCTGTCAGCTGCGCTTCTGGTGGTGATCGGCGCCAGCTTGGCGACCGCAGCGGTAGGACTGTCGCCAATCGTGGGTGCACTGATTGCTGGCGTTCTGATCGCCGAGACGGATTATTCGCCGGAAGTCGCTGCAATCATGGAGCCGTTCAAGGGGCTTGCCCTCGGCGTATTCCTGATCACGATAGGGATGAGCATCGACCTTGCAGTGGTGATTGCCAACCTTGACTCGATCCTGGTGGCTGTCGTCCTCGTGCTGTTTTTCAAGGCAGTCGTGACCATGGTCCTGCTCAGAATGATGGGCGCGCGGCGCAGCACGGCCGCCGAGACCGGCATCCTGATGGCCAGTCCTTCAGAAGACACCCTGATTATCCTTGCTGCGGCCAGCGCCGCCTTACTGATCCAGCCCGGCACCGCACAATTCTGGCAGATCGTCACTGCGATCGGGCTGACCGTCACCCCGCTGCTGGCCAGGCTGGGCCGGTCCGTTGCCAGACGGATCGATGCAGCGCCCGATCTGGCCTTAGATGAGGAAGAGCAGCGCGTCATCATCCTCGGAATCGGCCGGGTCGGACAGATGGTGGCGGAGATGCTCGCCACCCACAACCGCCCCTACCTCGCGATCGATTCCGACCCGGAGCTCACCGAACGGGCACGGCGGGACGGCTTCAGGGCGCAGTTCGGCGATGCCAGCCGGCTCGACACACTCAGCCGCCTCGGCATCGGGCAGGCGCAGGCGGTGGTCCTGACCATGGACGAACCGGTGCTGGCACAGCGGCTGGTCTCCAGACTGCGCAAGGAGCATCCGGACCTGCTGATCGTGGCCCGCGCGCGCGACCTGCAGCACGCCGCCGCGCTCTACCGCGCCGGGGCCAGCCATGCCGTGCCGGAAACGCTGGAAAGCTCGCTCCAACTGTCCGAAGCGGTGCTCACCGATATCGGGGTGGCGGTCGGCCCGGTGATCGCCTCGATCACCATCGCCGGATCGCCGCCGAGGGCGACCGC
>NCJP01000032.1 GCA_002278985.1 Erythrobacter sp. 34-65-8 | reverse complement strand
CAGCCCCAGCACTGCCCCGGTCGCCAGCGCGAAGACTGCGCCGAAATTGGCTCGCCGCGCCGCCTGCTCGACATCGCCCGCGCCGAGCGAACGGGCGATGACCGAATTGATCCCGACCATCACGCCCACGCCGAGGCTCGACACGGCAATCACCACCGGAAAGATGAAGGCGACCGCCGCCAGCTGTGCACTACCCAGCCGCCCGATGTAGTAGGCGTTGAGCAGCGCGACAGACATCAGCGCCGCAACGCCGAGGATATTGGGGAGGGTCTGCGATACGAGATGCCCGCGAATGGAGCCTCGGGTCAGTTTCGCGGTCTCGCTCATTGGCTGCGGGCCTAGCTTGCCGTGCCGGTAGTGGGAAGCGCTATCGCACCACTTGTGCGCGACTTGCCCCGCGTGCGATAGCCTTGGGCGTAGCAGGACAAGGTGCCCCGATGCCGCGGATGACCGTGAACGAGCGACCGCTCGAATTCGACATGGATGGAGCGACGCCGCTGCTCTGGGCGCTGCGCGATGCCGCCAATCTCACTGGCACAAAGTATGGCTGTGGCAACGGTGACTGCGGCGCCTGCATGGTGCTGGTCGATGGCGAGGCACTGCGCAGCTGCCTGATCACACTGGATGAGGCCGAGGGCCGCTACATCACCACGATCGAGGGGCTCAGCCGCGATCGCTCGCACCCGGTCCAGCAGGCACTTGTTGCCGAAGGTGCGATCCAGTGCGGGTTCTGCACGCCGGGTATCGCCATCGCTGCGGCAGCGCTGCTGCGCAAAACGGTTGCCCCGACCGATGACGAAGTCCGCGCCGCGATCCCCAACCTGTGCCGCTGCGGGGTCTATCCCCGGCTGGTCCGCGCCGTGCAGCGCGCCGGGAGGGTGATGGCCCGCCGCGAGACGATCAGCGCTGCACCTGCGCCGGGCATCGATCCGGCGGACGCCGCCCGGGAGGTTCCCGCCATGGCTGCGCCCGCCGGGGAATAGGTCAGCCGCCTATAGGTCGATTTTCACCCCGAAACGGGCCACGAACGGCCGTGCCGGTTGGATATTGTTGTCACCATGGGCGCTCGGGTAATAACCCTCGTCGAACAGGTTCTCGATGTTGACCTGAAAGCCGATCCGGTCGTTGAGCTGGTAATAGGCCGCTGCGTCCACCCGCACGTAGTCGGGCAGGGTGACCGCATTGGTCAGGCTGGCAAACTGTTCGTCCTGGTAGATGACCCCGAGTCCGAGGCTGAACTGGCTGGTCAGCTCGACATGGTTCCATGCCGCGAACTGGTGCTCCGGCACCTGCTCCAGCCTTCGTCCGGCAGGGGCGGAGCTGGTGGTGGTCCGCACTTTGCCATCAAGATAGGTGTAGCCGATATTGGCCTGCCAGCCGGGCAGGATCTTGCCGACGAGATTCAGCTCGAGCCCGTCGGTGCGGCTTTCGCCGACCAGGGCGACGAGGGTTGGATCAAGCGGGCTGGGGCCCTTGGTATTGGTCCGGTCGAGCCGGAACAGTGCCGCCGTGAAAAACAGCTCCGGCTTGATCAGCCATTTCGCGCCGAGTTCATAATTGGTGAATTTCTCGGGCTCGAAACCCTGGTCGCCCGGAGCGATCAGGAAGAACTGGTCGCCCGCCTGAGGCAGAAAGGTCGTGGCGTAGCTGGCGTAGAGTGACAGCGCCTCAGTTGGTTTGACCACCAGGCCCAGGCGCGGGCTCACTTTCTCGTCCACCCGTGCCGTGCGCGCACCGGCTAGGCTGGTGGTGTCGAGATCGAACCGGTCCCACCGCAGACCGGCAATCAGCTCCACATGATCGCCGATGGCAATCTGGTCCTGCACATAGCCGGACAGGACCTTGAGGCTGCTGTCGTTGCCGCGGACCGGGGCGGTCAGGGAGAAGGCAGGAATGGTCAGCACCCGCTCCAGCGATACGTCAACCCGGCTGGTGAAACCCCCGGCGCCCTTGGCAAACTGCACGTTGCGGCGGCCGTTGAAGGAATCCTGCCAGCTGGCTTCGACCCCGGCCAGCAGGGTATGTGCCAGCACACCGGTCTCGAATTCGCCGACCAGATTGGCCTGGGCGATCCAGTTTTCGCGTTGCTGGGAATCCTCGTAGCCCGACAGGCGGACGGTGGTGCCATTGGTGCTGTCAGGCACCAGATTGGCGTAGATCTTGTCGTAATTGGCGTACTGGATCGAGGCATTGGCCGACCACGTATCGCTGAAGCTATGCTCCAGCCGCATCCGCGCGATATGCGCCTGGTTGAGGGCCTGATTGAACGCGGGATCGCCCAGGAAGGCCCGGTCAAACCCGCGCAAGGGTGCCCCGGCCAGCGAAGGCAGGCCGCGATCGGTTACGCGGCGATCGTCATCATAAGTGTAGCTGACCAGGAGGCGGGTGTCCGCACCGAGTTCGGCCGTGATGGTGGGCGAGACACCGAAAAACCGGCCTTCGTAGAAGTCGCGGTGGCTGTCGAACTCCTCGTAGGTGCCGTTCAGTCGCAGGGCGACGCCATCGCCCAGTGGCTGATTGATATCGGCTGCCAGATCGAAGGCGCTGAAGGTGTCGACTGATCCGCGCAGGCCAACCATGCTCTCGTCGATGCGGGCGCTCTTGCTGACCCGGTTGACCACCCCGCCACCGCCGCCGCGCCCGAAGATCAGCGCATTGGCACCCTTGAGCACCTCGATCCGCTCTACATTGTAGAGCGAGCGGTAATACTGTGCGTCATCGCGCAAGCCGTCGAGATAGAAGTCGGCGGTGGTTTCCTGCCCGCGGATGAAGATTTCGTCCCGGTGCCCTTCGCCCGTTTCCAGGCTGACCCCGGGTATATAACGCAGCGCTTCGCCCAGCTGGGTGATCGCCTGGTCCTGCAGCTGGTCGTCGGTAATGACGGAAATGGTCTGCGGCACACGGATCAGGGGGGTCGGTGTCTTGGTCCCACTCGATCCGTCGCTGGTGCCGTATTGATCGCGTTCGCCGGTCACCACAATGGCGCTTGGCAAGTAGACGCGCTCCGGATCGGCCGCCGCATTGTCAGCGGCCGCCAGCGGGCTCGCGGCGGCAAAAGGTGCTACGCTGGACAGCAGCAGGAGGCGGGCGGAACGGAAGGACATGGGTGCTCCTCATTTGCGAATCGTTATCAATTATCTGCAGCCTGCTATTGCGAGTAATTCGCATTTACAAGCAGAAATGTGGATTGCGGCGAATTTCGCAATGAATTACCGGCGCCGGCACGAGGCGACCGAGGAGATCCGCAGTGAAGGCAACCATCTGGCACAACCCGAACTGTGGCACCTCGCGCAAGACGCTCGCTATTCTCGAGGAAGCGCCGGGAATTGAGCTGAACGTCGTCGAATACCTCAAGGCCCCGCCATCGGCAGAAACGCTTGCCCGGCTTTACCGCGATGCCGGCTTGACCCCGCAGCAGGGTTTGCGCCTGCGCGGTACCGATGCGGAAGAGCGTGGACTGCCGGAGGCGGACGACGCCACCGTGCTGGCAGCCATGGCCGCCGACCCGATCCTGATCGAGCGGCCCCTGGTGGAGACGGATAAGGGCGTGCGGCTGTGCCGCCCGCAGGAAAAGGTGCGCGAGATTCTCTAGCGGCGCTCGCGCACCAGCACTTCATCCGCCTGGAGCGCGCGCCAGCCATAGAGCAGCACCACCAGGCAAAGGGCCACGATCAGGCCGAAGCTCAGCCAGTCGGAATGGTTATAGAGCCACACCCCGAGCGCCGGTGCAAAGATATAGCTTGCGCCCGCAACCGAGGCAGTAATGCCCGAAGCCTGGCCCTGTTCAGCGCGGGTGACTGCCAGCGACGTGCCTGAGGTGGAGCCGGGGCGGAAGAGCCCGAAGCCGAGCGAGGAAATCGCGAAACTGAGGGCGATCAGGTGGAGATTGTCGGCAAGCCCCAGCATGACCGTTCCGACGGCGGCCAACGCGATGCCAGACAAGGTCGCCGCGCGCGGCCCCAGATCGAAGCGGGGAATCAGTCCCCACTGCGCCAAGAGAGTTGCCATAGCGCCAGCCATCAGCACCAGCCCGACTGCGCCGGTGCCCACATCCGGTGTCTCCCGCAGGCCCAGCCGGTCCAGCACCAGGAACCCGGCAATGCCGAGCGTCATCGCCTGAGCGTGGCCACCGAGCAGCGCCACGATCACCCAGGGGCGCAGACGCGGCTCGAACCAGCGCAGCTTCGTGGCCGGCGGCGCCAAGTGGGTGTCGCCGTCCTCGCTATCCCCGCTTGGTTCGCTTGACGGGCTACCGGAATAGGGCGCGTCGTAGGCGGCACCGCGAGCGGGAAACTGCGGCTCGTCATTGGGCAGGCGTAAACGGAGCGCAATCAGTGTTGCCACCCCGATCAGCGCGAAAACGATGAAAGGCCCGGTCAGGCCCAGCACCGGAAGCACCATCAATGGCGCCAGCGCGGGGCCGATGACCGTGCCGAGGCCGAAGCTGGAGGCAATGAGGGACAGCGCCTGGGTCCGCTCGGCGCGCGGAGTGCGGCTGGCGACATAAGCCTGCACTGCAGGCGGCGCAGCGGAACCGAATCCGCCATACAGGCTGCGCGCGGCGGCAAAGGCAAGCAGGGTCCACAGCGCTGGCAGCGTCCCGGTCAGGCCCAGCCACAGGGCCAGACCGCACAGACCCATCGACACAATGAAGCCGACCATGCCCAATGCCATCATCGCCTTGCGTCCGCGCTGGTCCGACCGGCCGGCCCAGAACGGTGCACAGACCACCCACAGCAGCGCCGACCAGGTGTAGGCCAGGCTGATCCAGACGTCGTTGACACCCAGAGCCGTTCCGATCGACGGCATCACCGACTGCATCGCCGTGTTGCCCGCCGCCGTGGTCAGCATGACCGCGAACAGCAGGGCCATCCGCCCGCGCGAAATCGCTGGCTGACGCGGCTGCGGATCGGGGCGGGGGAAGGGGCGGTCGGACTCGGCCATGATGATCGACGCGCTACGCCGGGCAGGCCGCGCTTGCAATGGAGCAGCGAATTTGCGATTTCAGAGCCATTGAACGGCAGCCCAGCAGCCGTCGCAACCTGACGAGGCGCATTTCTTGAACAATTCAGCCAACCGGGCACTTGCCATGCCGCAAGGCCTCCGCCAGCGCGCGGCCCGCCTGTTCGGGCAGTGGGGCGTGTTTTTCCGCGGCTTCCTCGAACATCCGAAAATGGTCGGCTCGATCATCCCATCCTCCCGCTTTACCATCGCCAAGATGCTTGCGCCGGTGGACTGGCAGCAGTGCAGGCTGTTTGTCGAATATGGCCCGGGGGTCGGCACGTTCTGCTATCCGGTGCTGGAGCGGCTGCGGCGCGACGGTGCGCTGGTGGTGATCGACACCAACCCGCTCTACATCGACTATCTCCGCAAGACGATCACCGACAGCCGCTTTCATGCGGTCCACGGCTCGGCCGCAGATGTCGAGCATATCGTACGGTCTCTGGGTTTCGAGCAGGCCGACTATGTTCTGTCCGGCCTGCCATTCTCGACCCTGCCAGACGGGGTCGGTCCGGAAATCGCGGCGGCTACCCACCGGGTATTGCGCCCGGGCGGCGCCTTCCTGGTCTACCAGTTCTCGGCCCGCGCGCGCGATTTCATGGCACCCTATTTCGCCCGCATCGACCAGGGGTTCGAACTGCTGAACGTGCTGCCGTGCAAGCTGTTCTGGGGCTGGAAGGACTGAGCGGCAAAGCGGGGCAGCCCGGGCCGCCCCGCCGTCGCGCTTATTCGAACGTGGCGCCGATATTGGTCGCCGTAGAGCCGGCCAGCTGGTTGTAGACGGCCACGAAGATGGCCGAAAACAGCATGGCCACAAACGCGCCGATGAGGCCGTTGACGAAGCCCAGCACGCTCGTACCCCCAACCGCTGCGGCAAGCAGGCCGATGACCATGAACAGCACCACCGCGATCACGATATAGGCGATGAACAGCACCACGTAGAACAGGAACAGGCGGCCCTGGGCCGGCTTGGTGAGCGACCAGGTGCGGCTGAGCACGGCAAAGGGGTTCATCGTTCCCTCGATGGCGATGATCGGCGTGATCATCGAAAGCCGGGTCAGCACCCACAGCACGCCGACCAGCATGGCGATGACCAGGATGAAGGTCAGGCCCGCCGCTGCTCCGGTCGAAGCCTGGCCCACTGCGGCCACCAGCAGACCGATCACGAGGCCGAAAAGCAGGGCGATGATGAAATAGGCAATGGCGAGGATGATCATGATGGCCAGCAATGGCAGCAGGGCCTTGAAGCCGATCCCGATCGCCTCGCCGACCGAGACTCTCGTGTTGTCACCGAGCAAGGCAATCATCGCGACATAGCCGACGAAGCTGGCCAGCAGAATCAGCAGGTAGGCACCGAAGAACGTCGGGCCGAGGTTCGCCATCATGGCTTCCATGTCCGACGGGTCCATATTGGGCGACATCAGGGCGCCCATCATGTCCGGCATCGCCACAAACATCAGCAGCGAGGGCACGAAAAAGAACACCCCGCCCAGAATGGCGAGAAGCGAGAAGTTCGCGCTCAGCTTGGCAGTGGCCTCGCTCCAGGCCTTGCCCATATCGAAATTCATCGCTTCCTCCTCAGCGTGCGGTGAAGATGCTTGATAAGCGGTCAACATGCCGCCACGCAATTGCCAATGAAGCAGATGTCACCCGAAGCGGTCGAATGGCAGATGGCGGGCGAGCCTGTGCCCTATCGCCTTGCACTGGCGGAGATGGAGCGGCGCAATGCGGCGATCGCCTCGGGCGAGGAAGGCGAACTGGTCTGGCTGCTCGAACACCCGCCGGTCTATACCGCCGGGACCAGCGCGGCGATCGACGAACTGCTGGACCCCCGGTTCGAAGTGGTCGAAGCCGGCCGGGGCGGACGCTACACCTATCACGGGCCGGGGCAGCGGATCGGATATGTCCTGCTCGACCTGAGCCGGAGGGGGCGCGATGTGCGTCGGTTTGTTCATGGCCTGGAGCAATGGGTGATCGCCACGCTGGCCGGGTTCGGGGTGGAAAGCTGGGCGGCCGAAGGGCGGGTCGGCATCTGGACCCGCGACGTGGACGGGCGCGAATCCAAGATCGGCGCCATCGGCGTGCGGATGCGGCGCTGGGTGACGATGCACGGTTTTTCGGTCAACCTTGCGCCGGACCTCGCCCACTTTACTGGCATCGTGCCCTGCGGGATCGAGGAATTCGGCGTGACCAGCCTCGAACGGCTCGGGATAGGGCTTGCGCCGGAGGAATGGGATGCGGCATTGCAGAGCCGCTTTGGCGAGTTTCTCGCCCTGCTTGACCGGAAAGACTGAATGATGACGGCCCTCTTGCGACCGATCCTGCTGGCCCTGCCGATTTTTGCTCTGGTGGCCTGCGAGCAGGCACCCGAAAACGCTGCACCGGCGGGCGCGCGGGCCGAAGGTGAAGTGCTGGGCGGTTCGATCAGCGACGAAATGATCCCGCTTGACCAGTTGCGCTCGCAGTCACCCCCGCTGCGGGTGCAGCCTGCGACCGGTTCGGGGCAGGTGTCATCCGATGATGATGGCGGAACTGAACCGCAAGGGGCCCCGCCTGAGACCGGATCCGAAACGCCTGCTGCCGACACCGCAGAGCCAGCGGCAGACGAGGGCTAGTCCGCTAGCAGGGCATGGCGAGGACCCGGCGTGCCCGCGCCAGCTGCGCCCGGTCAACCATGCGCCCTGCGATCGACAGCACGTTGGCTGAAGGCGATTCCTCGAACCGGGCGACCATGATGTCCGCTTCGGCGCGCTCCGCCTCGGTGGGCGAAAAGCGGTCATTGATCGGGCCAAGCTGCGCCGGGTGGACTGCGGCCATGGCGTCGAACCCGTCGCGCCGGGCCAGCGCACAGGCACGGCCGAACGCGTCCGCATCGCGCCAGACCGGATAAGCCGCCTCCAGCGCCAGCGCTCCCAGGGCCTTGGCGACCAGCACCGTCTGCGCCCGGACATGCGCCATGGGAGCCGGCCAGCCAACTTTGCCCGGGGCATGTGCCGAACCGATGTCGCGCGCCAGCATGGCCGGGTTCCAGGTGACTCCAAACACGCGGGGATGGGGATCGAGCGCCATTCGCTCGATCGCGAGCGCGCCTCGGGCGCTCGCACCCAGCTCCAGCACCAGCGGCATCGAATTGGGCGCAAGGCCATGGCGTTGCTCAAGCTCGTAAAGCTCGCTCCCGAGCTGGCGCACATCGTCCGGTGTCTCGACCCCGGTCATTACCACGCCGTCGGGGCGGGCGGGCATGACCGCGACCAGATCTTCGCGCCATTGGGGAGCCGAAACCGGCCTGATGCGCACCCAGCGGGCAAAGGCTGCCTTGCCCGTGCCATGTTCTGACAGCCAGGCCGCAGCCTGCGCCCTCGTCTCGCCAGTGACTTCGCCCGGCTCGGCATGGAAATCGACCACCATCACGTCGGCCGGCAAGGCTGCCGCCTTGTCGAGGCGGGCGGCATTGCCGGCCGGGATGTGGAGCCACGAGCGCATGGTTTCTAGCTGTCTGCCCCGGCAGTCGCTTCGGCAAGCGTCGGATAGTCGATGTAGCCTGCAGGACCGGGCAGGTACCAGCTGCGCGGCACGTCGATGTTGGGGGCGAAGGGCGCGCCTTCGGCAATCCGCACCTCGAGATCCGGGTTGGAGATATAGGGCCGCCCGAAGCTCACCGCATCGCACTTGCCCGCCGCGAGATCGGCGTCGGCCTGAGCCGCGTCATAGTCGCTGTTGAGCACCAGTGCGCCGCTGTAGATCGAGCGGATCAGCGGGCTCTGCTTGGGCACCTCGGTCGCGCCGAAGGTGCCGTTCGGCCCCGGTTCGCGCAGTTCGAGGAAAGCGAGGCCCAGGTCTTCGACCACCTGCGCCGCTGCGCCGAAGGTGGCCGCCGGGTTGCTGTCATCGCACCCTTGCGTCTCCCCATTGGGCGACAGCCGCACGCCGACCCGATCCGCACCCCAGACACCAATCAGCGCTTCCAGCACTTCACGCAGGAAGCGGGTGCGGTTTTCCGGCGAGCCACCGTAACGGTCGGTGCGCAGGTTGGTGCTGTCGCGCAGGAACTGATCGACCAGATAGCCATTCGCGCCGTGCAGCTGGACTCCGTCGAACCCGGCTGCCTTGGCGTTTTCGGCCGCCTTGCGATAGTCATCGACCACGCGGGCGACCTCGTCGGTTTCCAGCGCGCGGGCCTGTTCGTGCGGCTTGCGCCCGGTGGGTGTATGGGCGTGGTCGGGCGCGGTGGTGGCGCTGGCCGAGACACCCGGCTCCCCGCCGAGGAAATCGGGGTGGACCAGCCGGCCCATGTGCCACAGCTGCATCACGATCAGCCCGCCTTCCTCATGCACCGCACGGGTGCTGAGCTTCCAGCCTTCGATCTGTTCCTCGCTCCAGATGCCGGGTGCGGCGGGCCAGCCGAGCCCTTCCACGCTGATCCCGGTCGCTTCGGTAAGGATCATGCCTGATCCGGCGCGCTGGCGGTAATAGGTCGCCATCATGTCATTGGGGATGGAGCCCGGCTGGCTCGCCCGGCCGCGGGTGAGCGGGGCCATGAAAATGCGGTTGCGGGCCTCGAGGGCGCCCATGGTCAGTGGTTGGAACAGCGTTTCGTGCACGTCAGGAATGCCCCTTCTTTTTGTTTTGGCCCCGCAAATCGCAAGATGATTGGCAATTGCGCAATCACAGCTATTGCGCGGCGATGGGCAATGCAACCACCGCGAATAGCGATAGCCGAATCTGGCCGCGCTGGCTGCTGCTGCTGGCGTTGCTTGGGGGCAATGTCGCGCTGGCGCTGGGGCCGTGGTTCGTACGGCTGGCGGACACCGGGCCGGTATCGAGCGGGTTCTGGCGGCTCGCCCTCGCCCTGCCGTTCGTGCTGTGGCTGGCGCAGGCGCAGGGGGAACGCCCGCTGGCTGTGCCCCGCCGCGGGCTGGTGCTGCTGGCGGTGGCCGGGATGGCCTTTGCGCTCGATCTTGCCAGCTGGCATGTCGGCATCGGGCTGACCCGGATCGGCAATGCCACCCTGTTTGGCAATTCGGGCAGCCTGATCCTGATGGTCTGGGCCTTCATCGCCCTGCGCCGCTTGCCCCATGCGGGCGAGACCGGCGCGATCCTGATGGCGCTGGCGGGCGCCGCGATCCTGCTGGGCCGCAGCCTGGAGATTTCACCTGACACCCTGCTGGGTGACCTGTTCTGCCTCCTCGCCGGGCTGCTCTACGCGATCTACCTGATCGTGCTGCAGCGCCAGCGGGGCACGCTGGGCAGCTGGACGATCCTGTTCTGGTCAAGCCTGGCCGGGGCGCCCTTGCTGCTTGCGCTTGCGCTGGCCCTGGGCGAGCCGGTCTGGCCGACCAACTGGGGGCCGCTGATCGCGCTGGCAGTGCTGGGGCAGCTGATCGGGCAGGGGCTGCTGGTGTTCGCCCTGCGCCACTTCAGCGCGGTGGTGATCGGGCTGGCGCTGCTGACGCAACCGGCCATCGGTGCGCTGACCGGCTGGCTGGTGTTCGGCGAGACGATGACCGGGCTCGACGTCTTCGGGATAAG
>NCJP01000031.1 GCA_002278985.1 Erythrobacter sp. 34-65-8 | reverse complement strand
GCCGAGCGCGTCGAGCTGCACCCCCATGTCCTCCACCACCCGCACGGCCGGTGCGGGCAGGGCGGGACGCTGGTTCTCCAGCCAGATTTCGGTCTTGCCGACCATGGTGCGGACATCGCCTTTGGTCAGGTCAGCCCGCCTGGGCACTTTCACTTTGGGAAAAGTGGCGAACACGCCGACCGCAACGATCATCGCCAGCATGGTCAGCATCACGCCGGCGAAGCCGATGCCGTTGAGAATAACGCCGGCCACGCTCGCCGCCACCAGCACGCCGAACACCGCCAGGACGATCCGGGTGAGCCGGGCGACCAGCTGCTTGGCCTTGAGATCGGCCGACCGCTTGCCGATCGAGCGGCGATGCCGCCCGCCCGCGCGGTTGTCGTCGCGAAGGCGGCGCGCGTCTTCCAGTACCCGGTCGCTCTGGCGGGTGAGGTCGTTCACCTCAGCCCTCCACCGTCAGCAGGCTGGATTCGCTGACCTGCTTCTGGGCCTGGGCCTGCCCTTCGGCGCGGGCGATATAGCCCTTCGACTTTTCGACTTCGGCAGTCAGCGTCACCACCGTCTGCTTCATGCTGTCGAGAGCGCGCAATTTGAACGAGTCCACCTCGTCCATCGTGTCGTAGATATTCTGGAAGGCGCGCTGCAACGTCTCCAGCGGGATCGTGCTGCTGGCGGCCTGTTCGTGGATCTTGCCGGTCTGCTCGCGCAGCATGGTGCTGGTGCTGTCGATGATGTTGGCAGTGGTGGTGTTCAATGCGGTGATCTGGTTCAGCACCAGCCGCTGGTTGGTCATCGCCTCGGCCACCGTCACTGCGGTGCGCAGCGCGCCCACGGTGGTGGTGCTGGCCCGGTCCACGCCCTTGACCAGCTCGACGTTGTTCTTCTTGACCAGGTCGAGTGCGAGGTAGCCCTGCACGCTGACCGCCATCTGGGTGAGCAGGTCCTGGGTGCGCTGGCGGACATAGAACAGGGCGGTTTCGCGCAGCGCCTTGGCCTTGGCCGGATCGGTGGCGTCAAGCTCGAAGGCCTTCTCCTCCAGCTTCTCGTCCAGCTTGCGAGAAATGTGGATCATCTGCTCCAGATTACCCATCGCTTCCCACAGCTTCTGGCGTTCGACATCGATCGCGGCGTTGTCCATCAGCAGCTCGTCCTTGCCGCTGGCAAGGCTGCCGAGCACGGACTGGATATGGGTCTGCGCGCTCTGGTAGCTGCGGAAGTAGTTGTTGATCTTGTTGCCGAAGGGAATGATGCCCAGGATCTTCCGCGGGCCTGACAGCGCGCCGCGCTTGCCGGGATCGAGGTCTTCCACCACCCGGCGCAGCTCGGCCAGGTTGGCGCCAACGCCTTCGTCCTTGTCCATCGCGCGGACCGGCCGGTCGAGAAAGCGGTTGGACATGCCGGCCGCTGCCATGATTTCCTTGCGGCCCATGTTGGTCAGCTGGTCCACCTTCTTGCCGAATTCGGGCGAGTTGGCATCCTGCGCAACCAGATCGGCGACGAAGCCATCGACCTTCTCGTCCAGCTTCGACCTGACCTCCGGCGCAACCGGCACCAGCCCGGCGGCTTTCTCGGCCGAGACGTGCGGCACGGGATCGGGCGGCGTCAGGTCGAATGCGACTTCGGTGGCGGTTTTCGTTTCGTTGGTGGCCATGGCTGCCCTGATGCTCCTTTGCCTGCTGTATTAGGGGTGTAAGACACAGATTTCAAGCAATGGTCGAAGGTGTGCCGCAAGCGCCCCTGTGCGTCCATCCTTTCGTTCGGCCTGACAAGCGGTTAGGAGGCAGGCGGACGAACTTTTGCGGGGACCAGCAGTTCATGGCCGAAACGAAGCGCACGACGAACGAGCTGGACTTTGCCCGGGTCATCCTGAGCCTGCGCAAATGGTGGCGCGACGACGTGGTCGCGACGGTGAACCAAGAAGGCATTGTCGAGCTGCGGCGCGAGGAAGCGGACCTGTCGTCCCGGTTCCTGTTCATGACCATCATGTCTGCCGGGATCGCGATCCTCGGCCTGATCCTGTCCTCTCCGGCGGTGGTGATCGGGGCGATGTTGATCGCCCCGCTGATGGGGCCGATCATCGGTCTGGGCTTCGCCATGGCCTCGGGCGATTACGTCTGGCTGCGCAAGTGTGCCAAGTCGGTGGCGATCGGGGCGACGCTGGCGGTGTTGTTCTGCGCCGTGATCGTGTTCATGTCGCCGCTCAAGACGGTCACGGCGGAGCTGGCGGCGCGCACCCGGCCCAACCTGTTCGACCTGCTGGTGGCAATATTCTCCGGGCTGGCGGGTGCCTATGCCCTGATCCGCGGCCGTGAAGGTGCGGTGGTGGGTGTGGCCATCGCCACGGCGCTGATGCCGCCGCTGGCGACGGTCGGCTTCGGCCTCGCCACGCTGAACTGGACGGTGTTTTCCGGCTCGCTGATGCTGTTCATCACCAACCTGGTGGCGATTTCGCTGACAGCCGCCGTGATGGCCCGCCTGTACGGGTTCACGACCGAGCTTTCGGCCAAGCATACCCGGTGGCAGAACTTCCTGATCCTGGGCACATTGATTGCGCTGGCGATCCCGCTCGGTCTGGCGCTGCGCACCATTGCCTGGGAAGCGCAGGCCTCGCGCCAGATCAACCGCATCGTGATCGATGCTTTCGATGACGAATCGCGCCTGTCGCAGATCGATATCGCCTACGACGCAACGCCGGTGCGCATTTCCGCCACCGTCCTCACGCCGCACCTGAAGCCGGATGCCGAGGCCGAAATCGAGCGGCAGCTCGAAGGCCGGCTCGATCACGAATTCGAACTGGTGCTGACTCAGTACCGGGTCGGAACCTCCGACAGCGCGGCTGAGCGGGCCCAGCTTGCGGCTGCGCGGGAGCAGGACCAGGCCGCCGAGCAGGCTCGCCAGGTTGCCGCCGCCCTGGCTTTGGTCGCCGGGGTGGAGGAAAGCGACGTGTTGGTGGATCGCCAGCGCCGCCGCGCGCTGGTGCGGGCGAGGCCGCTGGAGGGGGCAACCTTGCGCGCCTATCGCACCCTGGAGCAGCGCGCCGCTGCGCAGGTCAAGGGCTGGGCCATTGAACTGGTGCCTCCGGCGCGGCCGCTGCCTTCGGTTGCATTCGAGGAGGAAGCGCCTTCGGAGGACGGCGAGGACGCCATTGCGTTGGCGGCATGGGCATCGGCCCGGGTCGGTGCACCGCTGGTGCTGACCGGCCCGGATGAGCAGACCGCGCTGGTCAGCGAGCAACTGAAGGCTGCGGGCGGCCGCGTCACCCGTGCCACCTCCGGCCCGGCCCCGGTGCGGATCGAATGGGGCAGTGTCGAGGAGTAGCGGTCAGGCCGCTTCGGGCAGCTTGATCGGCTCGATCTCGCCGGCCAGGTAAAGCCGCTTGGCCTTGGCCCGGCTCAGTTTGCCCGAAGATGTGCGGGGCAGGGTGCGCGGGGGGACCAGTTCCACCACGCAGTTCATCCCTGTGACCGAGCGGACCTTGTCGCGGATCTGCTCGTGCAGCCTGATCCGTTCTTCCGGGTCGGAGACGCGGCAATGCACCAGTACGGCGGGCGATTCCTCGCCATTGTCCATCTCGAACGAGAACGCCGCCACATCGCCGTGGTTGAAGCCGGGCAGCTGTTCCACCGCCCATTCGATATCCTGCGGCCAGTGGTTCTTGCCGTTGATGATGATCATGTCCTTGGCCCGGCCGACAATGAACAGATAGCCATTGGCCATATATCCCATGTCGCCGGTGTCGAGCCATGCGCCCTTGCCGTCGTTACCTGGCACCAGGCAATCGCGGGTCGCTTCCTCGTTGCGGAAATAGGAATGCATCACGCTCGGGCCGCGGCACCAGACCTTGCCGATCTGCCGTTCGCCCCGCACCGCGTCATTTGCATCCCGGATTTCCACCTCCATGTCGGGCAGGGCCTTGCCGCAGTTGACGATGGCCCGGTAGCGCGCTGGCCGGGAAAGGTCGCGCGGGGTGCCCGACAGGCTTTCCTCCTCGACCAGTTCCACCCGGATGCCTTCGCCCGGGGGCATGACTGTCACCGCCAGCGTCGCTTCGGCCAGGCCATAGCTGGGGGTGAAGGCGCTGGCGCGGAAACCCGCCGGGGCAAAGGCATTGACGAAATTCTGCATCACGTCGGGCCGGATCATGTCCGCCCCGTTGCCGGCCGTGCGCCAGCGGGACAGGTCGAACCGCTCGGTCACGCTGCTCTGGCTGGAAATGCGGCGGGCGCAGATATCGTAACCGAAGGTGGGCGAATAACTGAGCGTGTTGCCCTGGTTGCGGCTGATCACGTCAAGCCATGCGAGCGGACGGCGGGCGAAATGCTCGGTCTTGAGATAGTCGCAACTCACCTGGTTGGCGATCGGCGACAGCAGGCAGCCGACCAGCCCCATGTCGTGATACCACGGCAGCCAGCTCACCACCCGGTCGTTGGTGCCCAGGTTCATCGAGGCGGCATGGCCGTAGAGGTTGTGCAGCAGCGCGCGGTGGGTCACGGCAACACCGGTGGGGAAGCGGGTCGAGCCCGACGAATACTGCAGATAGCAGATATCATCCGGGCTTGCTTCGGGCAGATCGCATTCGGGCGCTTCGCGGGCGTTGAAGCTGGCCCAGTCAATCCCTTCGCAGCCTTGCCGGTCTGCCGCCGCCTTTGCCATTTCGGCGATTTCGGGGGGATAGATCAACATGGCCGGATCGCTGCTGGCGAGCTGCACCGCCAGCTGGTCGATATAGCTTTCCTTGCCGCCGAAGCTGGTCGGCAGCGGCAGCGGCACCGGCCATGCCCCGGCGTAGCTGCAGGCACTGAACAACGCGGCGAATTCGGGGCCGGTTTCCGCGATCAGGGCAACCCGGTCGCCCTTGCCGATCCCCGCTGCAACAAGCCGCCGCGCCATCGCCAGCGCATCGTCGCGCATTTCGCGGAAGGGATAGACCCGCTCCAGCTCGCCCCGCATGTCATGAAAGTTTAGCCCCTTTTCGCTACGCGCGGCATAGTCGACCGCGTCGTTGAAAGTGGCAAAGTCCGCCCGGATGCGCGGCAGCGCGCAATCGTTCGGCGTGGGAACCGGCATGGTGATGGTCATGAGTGAAGGCGAAACCCGTTGTTGGTGCGCACAGGCATGGGCGTTCTCCCCGCGCTCTAGTTAAGTCCCCTCCTGACGCGCCCGTTCTCGCCGCGTCATGCGTAAGCGTTGCCCAATTCGCAAAGACTGTGGCACCATTATGACGATGACGCGCAAGGAGCAAGCAGGACAGCACTCAGCACGGGGCGGGCCGAAGGCCAAACCGCCGCTGGATGAGGCACGCCTGCGGGACCTGGCGCTGGCCTATGTGGCCCGATTCGCCACCACCGGCAAACGGGTGGAACGCTATCTGGTGCGCAAGCTGCGCGAGCGCGGCTGGGCTGGGGAGGGGGAGCCTGACCTCGACGGGCTGATCGCGCGGATGGGTGAGCTGGGTTATATCGACGATGTCGCTTTCGCCCGTGCGCGCGGCGGCGACCTGCTGCGGCGCGGCTATGGCGCGCGGCGGGTGGGGCAGGTCCTGGCGGAGGCCGGGGTGGACGAGCCCGTCCGCCGTGCGGCGGCGCCGGACGAGGCGGCCGCCCGTCGCGCGGCCTTTGCCCTGGCGCGGCGCAAACGGCTGGGGCCATTCGATTCACATCCGCCGGATCCTGCCCGCCGTGCGAAGCAGCTTGCCGCAATCGTGCGCGCGGGCCATGGATTCGACGCGGCGCGGGCGATAATGGATGCACGCGACGAATCCGCGCTGGCCGAATGGGTGGCTGAAGCCGGCGATGACGCGGGAAACCTGGAAGGAATGGATTGATGCGCGCAATGGCACTCCTGCTGGCGGGCCTGTGCCTCGCCTGCTCGCCGCAAGGCCAGGCGGAAACTGCCGCCGCTCCCACTGCAACGGCACAAGCGACGCATCCCGTTTCCGGCCTGCGGGTCGTGCCGTTGACGGTCACCAGCGGCAGCAAGCGGCACGTGTTCCGGGTCGAAGTCGCCGAGACCGTACCGCAGCAGCAGCGCGGGCTGATGTTCCGCACCGAACTGGGTCCGGACGAGGGGATGATCTTCCCCTATCGGACTCCCCAACTGCTCGGCTTCTGGATGAAGAACACGCCGCTGCCGCTCGACATCATCTTCCTCGACGAGGACCGGCGGATCATCAACATCGCCGCGCGGACCACGCCCTATTCGCTCGATTCGGTCTATTCCGAACGGCCGGGCATTGCCGTGCTGGAACTGATCGGTGGCCGCGCGGAGGAGCTGGGCATCCGCGCCGGGGACAAGGTCGAATGGTAGGCCCGCGGCAGGCCGGTTTCCCGCTTGGCCGCAAGGCTGCAATCCGCTAGGCGCACGGCCATGTCTATCCTCGGCAAGATCTTCACCTGGTGGGACGGCGCCACCATCGGAACGCACCTGTGGAGCTGGCGCAAGGGCCAGCAGGTCGGCACCGATGTGCAGGGCAACCGCTATTTCCGCACCCGCAAGCCGGATGCGCAGGGGCGGGAGCGGCGCTGGGTAATCTACAATGGCCCCAACGATGCCAGCCGCGTGCCGGCCGAATGGCATGGCTGGCTGCACGGCTCGTTTGACGATGTGCCGGAAAGCAACTTGCCGCCGCCGCACATCTGGGAAGTGGACTACACCCCCAATGCGACCGGAACCCCGCTGGCCTATCGCCCGGCGGGTGCGCTGGAGCGTGGCGGCAAGCGGGCCGCTGCGACGGGGGATTACGAAGCGTGGTCGCCGGACGCCTGAGGGTGCGCGCGCTCGCCCCTCTGGTCGCGCTCGTGCTGCTGGCCGCCTGCGATGACAAGCCCCCTGCACCGCGCCCGGTCGAGACCGAGGTGCCCGAGGAACTGGCCCGGGCCGCGCCGCCACCCGCGCAGCCTGCGGGGGAAGCGGGGCTGGGCACGCCGATGGCTGACCGCGTCGCCACGCTCGGCCTGCTCAACAAGCGCAACAACCTGTCGCAGGACATTACCCTGAAGCCAGGCGAGACGCGCCGGATCGGCGATGTGATCGTGCGCCTGTCCGCCTGCGAGCGGACCGCGCCATGGGAAATGCCGAGCGAGACCGGCGCTTTTGTCCAGGTGCTGGTGCGCGACAACCGGAACCAGGACAGTTGGGACCGGGTCTTTTCCGGCTGGTTGTTCAAGCGATCACCCTCGCTCAACGTGGTCGAGCATCCGGTTTACGATGTCTGGGTGAAGGACTGCGCGATGAGCTTCCCGGGTGAGGAAGGCTCCGTGGCATCCCCCTCGCCCCGCGCAACCGGGGCCCCTGCTGCGGCACCGGCGCCGGCTCCGTCCCCCACTGCCGCGCCACCTTCCGCGCCTGCGCCTGCTGCGGCCGACGACACCGAGGCATAGGCCTGCGGCAGGCTGGCATCGGGCGGACCCGATGCCTGGGCCAGCATCTCCAGATAGCGCGCCTGCGGGATTTCCACCGCGCCGAGCGAGGCAAGGTGCCCGGTCATGAACTGGCAATCGAGCAGCCGGTACCCGGCCCGGCGCATCAGCGCGACCAGCCACGCCAGCGCCACCTTGGAGGCGTTGTCAGCCCGGCTGAACATGCTTTCGCCGCAGAACACCCGTTCGAACGCCACGCCATAGAGCCCGCCGACCAGCTCGCTGCCGTGCCAGCATTCGACCGAATGGGCGTGCCCGGCCCGGTGCAGCGCCAGATAGCTGGCCTCGATCCGGTCGCTGATCCAGCTTCCGCCATCTTCGTCGCGCGGCTCGGCGCAGGCAGCGATCACCCGGCCGAACGCCGCATCGACAGTGACCCGGAACCGGTCCTGCCGGATCACCTTCCGCAGCGAGGCCGAACAGCGGAAGCCATCCAGCGGCAGGATGGCCCGCTCGCGCGGCTCGACCCAGAACAGCTCCGGATCATCGCGCGCGTCGGCCATCGGGAAAATGCCGCTGCGATAGGCCAGCAGCAGCATTTCGACCGGGATTGGCGGGGCTGGGAACTGGTGCATCGCCCCTTTGCCTAGCATCCCCGCGCCGCCCGGTCAGCGCCAAACCCGGCCCGCCGCTGCATTTCACCTTGCGCGCGCGCCACGCTTTGGCTTAAGGGCCGCATCCGCCTGCAGGGGTGTAGCTCAGTTGGTAGAGCATCGGTCTCCAAAACCGAGGGCCTGCGGTTCGAGTCCGCACACCCCTGCCATTACCCTTGGCATCCTGCAGGCGGTCCTTTCCCGATTTAGTACTCGTTCGGCTCTTCCGGGGTCTTCGCCGTATGCGTCGGCCCGGCGGTGCGGTCCCCCCGCGCCAGCGCGAAGACCACGCCTGACAGCAGCAGCAGGGCGATCAGGTTAGGCAGAGCCATGGCAGCGTTGGAAATGTCGCCCAGACGCCAGATCAGGGTCAGGTCCTGGAAGCTGCCGATGAAGATCACCACGCACCACAGCACTCGCCATGCCATGTGCAGTATCTTCTCGCCGCGCAGGGTCGATCCGGGAACACGGTCGTAGAGGAAGGTGATCGCTCGCTCCCCGTAATAGCTCCAGGTGACGAGGGTGGTGAAAACGAACAGGATCAGCGCGACGCTGGCAATCAGGGTGCCGATCGGGATGCCCGCCAGCAGCGCCGGGAAGGCTGCGGCAAAGGCGCCTGAGGTCATCGCAAAGCCCTGCAGGTCGGATTGCCAGGCGTGTTCGACCGCCTGCCCGGCGTGGGTGAAGTTGCCTTCCACCGTCAGGATCACCAGCGCGGTGATGGTGCAGATCACCACCGTATCGATGAACGTGCCGAGCATGGCCATGCGGCCCTGCTGTTCCGGATCGTCGGTCTGCGCCACCGCATGGGCGATCGGGGTCGAGCCTTGCCCGGCCTCGTTCGAGAACAGGCCGCGCGCCACACCGGCGCGGATGGCAATGATGATTGCCGCGCCCAGGAACCCGCCGCTCGCAGCCTGCGGGTTGAACGCGCCGTGGAAGATGCGGCCGAAGGTTTCGGGAATGTCCTGATAGTCGAGCACGATCGCGATGATCGCCATGATCAGGTATCCGGCCGCCATGAACGGCACGATCTTTTCCGCCACGCTGCCGATCGACTTGATCCCGCCGATGATGACCAGGAACACGGCAATCGCCACGATCACGCCGGCGACCCATTCCTGCATCCCGAACAACTCGCCGAAGCTGTCAGCCACGGCATTGGCCTGGATCGAATTGCCGGTCACCAGGGCGGAAAACAGCGTGCCGAGGCAGAACAGCACGGCCAGCCAAGTGTATTTGGGGCCAAGGCCCATCATGATGTAGGTCATCGGCCCGCCGCGATAGGCACCCTCGCTGGTGCGCTCACGATAGCGGATGGCGAGCGCGCCTTCGGCAAAGGCCAGCGCCATGCCGATCAGCGCCGTGACCCACATCCAGAAAATCGCCCCGGGACCGCCCAGTGCGATCGCCGTCGCCACCCCGGCGAGGTTGCCTGTGCCGACCTGGCCCGACAGTGCCGTGGACAGCGCCGCGAACGGGCTGATCTCACCCGCGCCCGCACTCTTGCGGCCCTTGAACAGGCCGGTAAAGGCGCTCCCCAGATTGCGGATCGGGTAGAACCGCAGCCCGAACATCATCCACAGGCCGATGCCCAACAGCACGATCACCATCGGCGGGAAGGGGATCACGGTCTCGCCGTTCCAGCTGCCCCCCCAGATGAAGTCGGATACATTGACGACGTGATCGACGAGGCCGGGCGATCCGGCAGTGCTGGCAGCCATGTGGCGTTATTCCCCCTTGCGCGGCCACCTTAAATCGGGGCCGGACGGATAAAGCGCGCACGCTAACCGCGCCCCGCCGGATTTGCCAGAGGGCTTTGCACTTTCCCCCGAGTGTCTGCCATGGCCGGTTCTGCAGCCAGCACCGCATCCCGCTGCGCCGGGGTTGAGAGCCCCCTTTCCCAACCGCCGTCACCGGTCTATGAAGGGCCATCCCCGGGGAGCTCGTGCGAGCTGAGAGGCAGGTGTCACGCCCTGCGACCCGCTGAACCTGAACCCGTTAGCACGGGCGGAGGGAGTGGACTGGCCGCCGCAAGGACTTCAGGCCAGCAAACCGCTCTCCCGCCACCTGAGGAGAGACACGCATGGCCGACATCAACAGCAAGCTCGAAATCGGCGTGACCACCGGGCCGATCCGCGGCTCCGCCAAGGTTCACGTCGAATCGCCTTCCGGCCTGCGCGTGGCCATGCGCGAGATCCGGCTGGAGCCGTCGAGCGGGGAGCCGCCGGTGCGGGTCTATGACACCTCCGGCCCCTATACCGATGCCGATGCGGTGATCGACATTGCCGCCGGCCTGCCCGAACTGCGGGCTGACTGGATCCGCGGACGCGGCGACGTGGAGGAAGTGACACAGCGCGAGGTCAGGCCGGAAGACAACGGCCAGTTGGGGCCGGACCGCAGCGGCGGCGTCCCGCCATTCCCGCGCGTGCGCCACAAGGTGCTGCGGGCCAAGCCGGGCATGAACGTCAGCCAGATGTACTATGCGCGGCGCGGGATCATCACGCCGGAGATGGAATATGTCGCCGTCC
>NCJP01000030.1:15324-18922 GCA_002278985.1 Erythrobacter sp. 34-65-8 | reverse complement strand
GATCCAGCGCGCCAGCGAGATTGATCGCGAATGGCTCGAAGGCGTGCATACTCTTGGCCTCACTGCCGGTGCATCGGCGCCCGAAACGCTGGTCCGCGAAGTGATCGACCGGCTCACCGAATGGCGCGACGTCGAAGAACATACCCTGGTGACTGCCGAGGAGAAGATGGTCTTCAAGCTGCCGCGCCAGCTGACCGACTAAGCGGCTTGTGGCTGTTTACACCCACCTCGGCGCGGAAGACCTCGCAGAGCTGATCGCCGCCTACGATGTCGGTGAACTGCTCTCGGCCAAGGGCATTGCCGAAGGTGTGTCCAATTCCAACTGGCTGCTGGAAACCACGCAGGGCCGGTTCATCCTGACTATGTACGAGCGTCGGATCGACCTGGCCGACTTGCCGTTTTTTCTCGGCCTGCTCGATCATCTCGCCGCCAGAGGCTGCCCGGTCCCCCGGACCATCCATGATCGTGGCGGAGCGGCCTTCCGGATGCTGGGCGGCAAGGCCGTGGCACTGATAGAATTCCTGCCCGGTGTCTCGGTGGACCGGCCCACCGCCGATCAGGCCCGCAGCGTCGGGGCAGTCCTCGCCCGCATGCATCTTGCCTCGACCGACATGGCGGACGGGCGCGAGAACGTGCTTGGCCCCGACATGTCGGCGCACGTCCTGGCAGGGTGCGGCGCCGTTGCTCTGGCAGGGATCGACCATGACCTGCCGCGCGCGATCGGCGTCGCGGCAGAGGTCGCCTCACGCTGGCCCGGTGAATTGCCGCGCTCGGTGATCCATTCCGATCTCTTCCCGGACAACGTGCTGATGCTCGGCAGCAAGGTGTCGGGCCTGATCGACTTCTACTTCGCCTGCACCGACATGATGGCCTACGATCTGGCTGTCACCCACGCAGCGTGGAGCTTTACCGCCGGTGGCGCGCGGCATCGCGCGGACGTGGGGCAGGCGCTGCTTGAAGGCTACGACAGCGTCCGTCCGCTGGAACCGGCCGAGCGGGAGGCCATGCCGCTGTTGGCACAGGGTGCCTGCCTCAGGTTTGTTTCCAGCCGCGCGCAGGACTGGCTCGATACGCCGCCGGAAGCACTGGTCACGCGCAAGGATCCGATGGACTTCATGCGCCGCCTCGATTTCTATCGTCACTCCGGCGCAGATGCGTTTGCTCCGCCAGCCCGGGCCTCATCCTGATGAAGAAGGTCGATCTCTTCACCGACGGTGCCTGCAAGGGCAATCCCGGCCCCGGAGGCTGGGCCGCGTTGCTGCGGATGGGGCGTCATGAGAAGGAACTGGTCGGCGGCGAGGTACTCACCACCAACAACCGGATGGAAATGAGTGCGGTGATCAAAGGACTCAACGCCCTGATCGAACCGTGTGTGGTGACCGTGCACACCGACAGCCGCTACGTGATTGACGGCATGACCAAGTGGATCGACGGCTGGAAGAAGCGCGGCTGGGTCAATGCCAGCAAACAGCCGGTCAAGAATGCCGACCTGTGGCACGACCTGATTGCGGCTGCAGCCCGACACAAGGTCGACTGGCAATGGGTCAAGGGCCACAATGGCCACGTCGAGAACGAACGTGTCGATGTCCTCGCAAGCGACGAGGCTGACCGGCAGGCGCGGAGCCGGGGACGCTAGGCACCCCGCTCCGCGCGTATCGGCAACTAGCTGTTGTCTTCGACAGGCGCGCCGGGGCCGTTCTTTTTCATCGAATCGATGGCGTTCTGAGCGGATGCCTTGCTCGAATACCCTTCGGTGGAAAACATCGTTTCCGAATTGTATTTGAAGCGCACGCGGAACTCGCCTGCCTTGTCCTTGTAGATCTCAAACTTGTGAGCCATTTCAGCAACCTCCCGTTCCATCAGTGGAGGGAGCACCCTACCCGCGTTGGCCAGAATTGCCAGCCTTTCTCAGCCGAAGCGGGCCGGATCGTAGAGCCGGGAATCGAGCCCTTCGGTCATGGCATCGCGTGGGTGGCCGAGCAGCAACTGCCGCGCCAGCCGGGCTGCTGCGGGCGAGGTCTGGATGCCATAGCCGCCCTGCCCCGCAAACCAGAAGAAACCTTCCATCGCGGGGTCGAAGCCATAGACCGGGCAACGGTCCGGTGCGAAGCTGCGCAGCCCGGCCCACTTGTGTTCGACAGCCTCGATCCGCCAGTCAACCACGTGTTGCAGGCGGTCGATCGCTTCGGCCACGGCGAGTTCCTCGGGCGCGGCATCGCAGGGCGGCGAAGGCTCTTCGTCGTGCGGGCTGAGCCATAGCCGGCCACTTTCCGGCTTGAAGTAGAACGAGCCGGCAATGTCGAGCACCAGCGGAAGATCAGCCGAGGGCGCGGGGTCCACCCGCAGTTGCACCACTGTCCGCCGCAAGGGCTGGATGCCGAGCGCGCGCGCTCCGGCAATCCCCGCCAGTTGATCGGCCCACGCGCCCGCGGCGTTGACCACTGTCCGGGCCAGGAACTGTTCGCCCCGCCCGGTCTCTATCCGCCAGAGATCTCCCTCGCGTGAAAGTGCGGCGACTTGTGCCCGCACCACCAGCTCTGCCCCATGCGCCACCATCGCCTTGAGATAGTGCGCGTGCAGGCCCGCCACGTCGATATCGGCGCAGGCAGGCTCCCAGATGGCACCGGTCCAGTCTGGCCGGACGCCGGGAAGCCTTGCTGCCAGCCCGGCGCGATCGACCCGCTCGATCGTCACGCCCGTTGGCCCGAACCGGTCCATGAACCCGTCAAGCTCGGCCGCGTCGCCGTCACGCCCGATATAGAGCGCGCCCCGTTCAGCCAGAAAGCCGCCACCGCGCAGATAAGGGCCGGAGGCCAGGGTCAGCGGCACGATTTCAGGCCCGCCGTAGCACTCTTCCCAGAAGGCGGCGGAGCGCCCGGTCGAATGGTAGCCCGGCCGGTCTTCCGCCTCCAGAACCAGCACCCGTGCATGGGGCGCAAGTTCGGCAGCCAGACTGGCCCCGGCGATCCCCGCCCCGACCACTGCAATATCATACGTGCTCATCAGCTCTATCCGCTGGCCGCAACCGCATGGTCGAGAAACGCGTCGATTGCCGCCATCGCCCGATCCCGCACCGGATCAGCCTCGCGCAAGATTTCGTGCCGCGATTCGGCCCCGAACCGCACCAGTTCGCCCTGTGGCAGACGGGCAGCGGCCCGCTCGATCGCCCTCATGTCGACCAGCCGGTCATTTTCTGCTCCCAGCAGCAGCACCGGGGTTTGCACGCGCTCCAGCACGCCCGGCCGGTTAAGGACGCGCATCGAAGCGTAGGCTCGTTCGACCCAGCCCCAGCTGCCCGGCCCCATCACCAGTTCGGGCCGCGCGTCGCGCCACCACAGCTCGTCGGCATAGCGCACGGGGTCGTGGGTCAGCAGAGTGATGCGCGAGGCTGGCACCTGCCCCGGCTTCTCGCTCCATTTCCACGCTGGTCGGGCCGCATCGCCCAGCCTCTTCATCAGGCGGGCCGCGCCATGCATCACCGGCAAGGGCAGGACCGTGCCAAAAAATCCGAGCATCGGCGCGGACAGCACCACGGCAGCAGGATCGACCCGGCCTTCCGTCAGAGCGCGCAGCACCAGATGCCCGCCCATCGAGTGCC